>NZ_JAERJY010000092.1:0-14127 GCF_018257375.1 Providencia sp. JGM181
ATTCCTAGCCAATAGTTGCGACCTTCTTCTATATAGCCATCAGTATATTCATAAGACTTGTCGAACAGGTTGTTGACTGAGCTGTTCACGGATAGCCCATGCCCTAAGTCATAATCCACGCGGAGATCAGTTTTGGCGAAGCCGCGTACCTTATCTTCACTGTCTACATAGTTAAATGCCCAGCTTCTGGCTTCTTCTGTAATTGTAATGCTCATTGGCTCATATGGGGTAAATTTCACCCAAGCAAACGCTTTGTGGGTTGGCAGCTCTGCAACATGGCGTACGCTATAGTGTTTCGGATCCGCGTGGATATAGCTGTAGTTCACACCTGCTTCCATCCAATCGGTGATTTGCCCTGTAGTGCCTAAATCCGCGCCGATATAATCCACTTTGCCGCTATTACGGTTTTGCAGTAATGCGCCACCCTTTTTATTTTCGCCTACATGGTGCGCCATGATGGCATCAGAAACGTGGTTATAGTAGGTACTTGCTGTATAGCTCCACACTGGAGTGAAATGCCCTTTGTAAGTTAAATCAAAGGTCAGTGCGCGCTCAGCATCTAAATGCGGGTTAATGAGGAATGAATCATTATTCTTCATTTTGTTTTCAGTGTAGCGTTCTTTTTGTGTCGGGAATCGGCTTCTTTCAGAGACTGAGAATTGAACGGTATCTTCATTTTCTAAATGGTAACGCGCCATCATTTCCCAGTTAAAGGCATGCTGGTTGTTATTATCATAATGTTGAACGCCTTCCATTGCGCCGGTTTTTTTATTGTATAGATAGCGTTTCCCATCATCACTATCACGCCAGTCATAGCCAATTCCGCCGATGATATCGAGTTTATCTGTCGCGACCCATTGGTATTCGGTGGAGACAGACCAGGTTTGATCTTTATAACGGTCAAATGGGTTGGTTTTATTACTGCGAGAGCGGTGAACGTCTTCTTTCCAGTGTGCGGCAAATGACAGCATATCTAATTCACGCACAGTAAAGTCAGCGCGTAGGTCTGCGCCGTTGCTGTAGTCGTCATAGCGGCTGTAGTTATAATTACCTTTTTGATAATCTTTGACCGATTTGTACTGGTGCAGCGTGTTTTTGAATGAATCGTGATAAACGCGGCTTTGTAGGGCAATCCCGTCAGTGACTTGGGTGGTGCCATTAAAGTAGATGCTCTCTTTATCATAAGCAGGCCACTGCCAGATCTGCTGCTTATCTGAGTTGGCATTCGGTGCACTATTTTTGTCACCATCTTGCTTAATATAAGTCACCACATACTCATCGGCTTCTCGTGGTGTCCAGCCCATTTTCAACATCAAACGCTTATCATCGGTGGCTGAGTTAGTTCGGCGCCCGTGGGTTCCCGCATAAGGATTATTGTCATCAGAGCTAGGCAGACCCATAAAGCGTTGCTTATATTGGCTACCGCTGACTTGAATAAAACCTAAATCATTGCGACCACCAAGGCGGGCGCTAACGTTATGGGCATTGTCCGCCCCACGTGCAAAGCCTTGGTTCAGGCTGATATTAGCTTCGAACGGTTTTTTCGGGGTCGCGGTGGTTAAGTTGATGGCGCCGCCCATTAAGTTCGGACCTTGTAACAGGGACGTATACCCCGTAGACAGCTCAACACTCGCCAGTTCACTGGTCATAAAGCGCCCAAGGTCAAGGGTGCCGTCATAAGGAACATAGGTCGGGATACCGTCGAAGAAAACAGGCACTTGGCGGCTGTCAAAGCCTCGTACGTTGACTTGAGTTTCGTTACGGTTACCGGATTTTTGAATCGCCACGCCGGGTAGGGTGCTGAGAGCTTGAGCCACGTTGGTTTTATTGAGTTGCTTCATTTGCGACTCAGTAATCACGTTAGCATCAGCGGCGAGTGGGGTACTCCAGACTGACATCACATCGCGGCTAGCGTCAGCTTGTGCCTGATTATTTTCTGGAGAGGTCGTTGCTGCTTGCCCCTGTGTTGCGAATAACGCCATTCCTATCAAATAGGTAATTTGTTTTATTTTCATTATTAATAATTTCCAGTTAGTTTTTCCTGCGACTTATATCGATATATTTATTTTTATATAACGATAGGCGTCACTTTTGCCATAAAACACCATCCCGCGGTGAGCCGCAGGATAAGGTTTTAAATCTATGTATTTGGGTCGTTAAGATTTAAATATCTGTACTTTGATGTCTCTCGGGTTTGCGTAATAGGGAGCCGAAGTGACCAACAAAGGAACACCCGATTGAGCGAAACTTTCGATAGTTTGCAGGTTAACGCCCCCTGCAATAGATAATCGGCAGTGGGACTTTTTCTCATTCACCAAGCGCTGTAATTGCTGAATTTGCTCTATGGGAAGCTTATCTAGCTGAACAATATCGGCATTAGCATCAATGGCGAGCAGGGCTTGCTGATAATCATCGGCTTCAACGATGATCTGTTTCTCAGGCGCGGCTGCTCGTAACGTATCGACATGAGATTGCCAATCATCGGGATTTGTAAGGCAGTTACGATGATTGGTAAACAGCAAGATAGTTTCTGCGCTGCCAGCACGATGGATAATGCCGCCACCAGCGAGGATCGCGGTTAACGCAAGGGGCTTGGTCGCGGGAATGGTTTTTCGTGTGCAAGCGAGCTGCCCATGTGGGTGATATTTTTTTAATATCGTGACCATTTGATGGGTGTAGTGACTGATACCACCGCACCATTCCAAGACATTCTGGACTGCCTTCCACCCTTGATGCAGTGCTTCAACCGAGCCAGACGCGTTAATCAAGCGGCTTTGTGGCTCCACAATATCTCCGTCACGAAATAGGCATTCGCTGTGTATGCCCAGCTTTGTGAGCATTCGTTGGGCGATATCCAACCCGCTGACGCAGCCGCCAAGCTTCGAGGTAAAGGTCATGGTGCCTTGCTGGGTGTGTAAGCCAAGCGCGCGGCTGGTGAGATCCCCATACTGGATATCATCGAGAAGCAGTTGGTCAATTAGGGTGTCAGGCAAGTAAATCATAATGTCAGTTCCGCTTCATCCACTACATCCCATGAGACCATCGCCCAATCGCGGGATGGGAACGGCAGGGTTTTACCATCGGCGGTTTGTTTCTCGTAGTAAGCGCGCAGCTTTTCAGTTTCTTCTTCTGTGAGATCTTTGAGCGACCAGTTTACGCTGTCGATAAATGCATCCACGTTATCGAATCCACCCCGATTTGGACTTTTAATAAAGTCGACACGGGCATGGATCCCCATTTGATGCAGGACATTCACGGCATAGATATAGGTTGGCAGGCTAACCACTTCGCGCCCAATTTCACGGATAATTTTCTCATCAATAAATGTCGGGTTAACGGTGTGAGTGGTATACACGCGCAAGTTAGTTTGGCGGTTGAGTTTTAACATCGCAGCTTTTAAATCATCTACGAGAGTAGAGCGGGAGGCCACAGAAATATCGGCTTTTGGTAAGTCGTCCCAGCTATCTTCCCACGCAAGGGTTTTAAATTGCGCATTGGTGACATTCATCTCTTTGGCGCGAATATTGGCCATTTCGAGCATACCTGCACTGTAGTCAATGCCGGTGACAGATTGAAATTGGTTAGCGAGATAAAGGCTAATAGAGCCAGGTCCACATCCCACATCCAGCAAGGTTTTTGCACCCGTAAAATCCATTAATTGGCGAAAGCGAATTAAGTATGTATCGTTCGGATTGGCACAGTTTTGCGCCATTTGGTGGGCTTTTTTATCCCAATGTTCTGGTTCTTTGCGCGTGCGTTGGGCTTGTTGCATATGCTGCTGATACATTGCGGCAAAATCGAGTTGGTGAATAAGCATGATCCCTGACCTTAACAAGTAAAATTGAGTGGAAGCTGAAAATGCGCCGTAATACTCGGTGCATCGATATTATAGAGCTCTGCCAAGTTAGTAAGCGTTAACATACTTTGAGTCGAGCCTTGCCGTGCCTGCTGTTGTTTGTTTAATAAAATCACATGGTCGGCAATGGCAGCGGCATGTTGGGGGTGATGGGTGGACATTAACACCGTGATCCCATGCTGCTTTAGTGTTTCGATATGCTGTAACAACCGAATTTGATTGCCAAAGTCGAGACTGGCTGCGGGTTCATCCATAATCAATAACTTGGGTTTTTGGACTAAGGCTCTGGCAATTAAAACCAGCTGCTTTTCTCCTCCGCTGAGGGTGCTATACAAGCGCTCTGCAAGGTGAGCAATGCCAAATTGGGTCAATTGCTCCATGGCACTGGCTTTCTCTTTTTCCCCCGGTACGCTGAACGCTGAGAGATAGGGAGTGAGCCCCATCATCACCATATCGACCACCGAAAACGTAAAGGGCGTATCGTGAGCTTGGGGTACGTAAGCAATCACTTTCGCGATATCTCGTTGTTTCAGCCGGCTGATGGATTGCCCTTGCAAGCAAATATCCCCATCAATGGCAGGAAGTAACCCTAATAAGGTTTTCATTAAGGTGGTTTTTCCGCACCCATTCGCACCCAGCAAGCAGGTCATCTCACCTTCAGGTAAATGAAGGTTAATGCCTTCAATAATGGTTTTGTGGTGGTAGCCAATCGCCACATTGTCTAGGGTTAAAATACTCATTTAACCCGCCTTGTTTGTAGCAAAATGGCTAAGAAAAAGGGCGCGCCCACGGCTGAGGTTAAGATCCCGAGCGGTAATTCAATGGCAGCAATGGTGCGAGCTAGTGTATCGGTGATCAACAGTAAAATAGCGCCGATAGCCATTGCCGCAGGGAGTTGATAGCGGAAGTTAGCGCCCACTATCATTCGTGTAATATGGGGAACAATCAATCCTACCCAGCCAATAATGCCAGCTATTGACACCGTGCTGGCGGTAATCAGTGTTGCGCTAACAATCAAAATGGTGCGATTGAGCGTAACATTCACCCCTAAGCTTTTGGCTTCTTCATCGGACAAACTCAGCAAATTCATGCGCCAACGCAACATCAATAAGGGGATAAAACCCACTATCATGATGGGCAGGACCGACCATAAATCTTGCTGAGTAATGGAAGACAAACCACCGAGCAGCCAGAACGTAATAGAAGGAAGCTGCGTGTAGGGGTCGGCTAAAATTTTCATTAATGAGATGGCGGAGCCGCAAATCGCACTGATTGCAACTCCAACTAGCACAAGGGATAGAATAGGATCGTGCTGGCGGGCTAGACGAGCAATCAGATACACCACCGCCACCGTGATAAGCCCACCCACAAAAGCAAATAGTTGGATAGAAACCAGAGATTGTCCGAGAAATATCCCTAAAACAGCTCCGACACCCGCCCCTGCGGAAACGCCTAAAATATCGGGGGAAACGAGAGGGTTACGAAACATCCCTTGATAAGCCGCGCCGGCAATCGCCAGCCCGCCGCCAATCAAGATGGCGGCTAAGACGCGTGGAAAGCGAATTTGCCAAAATACCGTATTGCTACGAGGATCATCGACGGGCGCTTGAGTAAACAAGTGATAGAGCTCTTCCAAGGTTAGTGAGTATTTACCACTGGTTAATGCCATCAGAAAACAGAGTAGCAAAATAGCCATCAATAATAATGGCTTAGTTTTGGTATTGAGCCAGCTCGCTGTCATGACCTTTCCATTAGTAAGTCGACCTGCTCTTGAGTGAGCGATGAATGGTAGAACAGCTCAAAAAATTGTCTTAGATCGTGAGTCATCGTCTCTTCAACCGCTTTATCAAAGTGACTTTGTAAGCGTCTCATGCCCAGTAAACGGTTGATCCCTGGTGGACCATCTAACCAACCGAATGGCATCCCACTGAATACGAACAGGTTATTCGATGAGATGGCTTTGAGTCCTGCCCATAATGGCGAGCGAGTAATTAATTCAACAGATTCATCATATTGGGTGATGATAATATCTGGCTCCCACTGGTACAGCTGTTCCATGGAAACATCGGTCAAACCGTGGAATCCATCGATGTCTACTACATTGCGGAAACCGAGCATTTCGATGGCTTCAGTATGAATGGAGCCTTTTGTGCCAGTTTGTAGCCCTTTTGCACCTCTGGCGAGGTAAAAACTGAGGGGTTTTTGTTGTTGAGTCAGTGCAAATTGCTGCGCATTGCTAAGATAGCGTTCTGCGACCATACTCAGTTTTTCAGCTTGCTGATTAACATTTAATAGGCGACCAAGTTGACGCAGTTGTTGCGGAGCATCAATCAGCTTACCGTCCATCAGCAAATATGGGATCCCCGTTTGTTTGGCAACTTTCTCCGCTTGGGAACGGTAAGTTTCATCGATATTGCCAGTATCGAGGATCAAATCAGGGTGATAAGCCAATAATTGTTCAAGGGATAACGTGCTACCTCGTCCCGCAAGACGACCGTAAACGGGTAAATTCATCCACTGTGGCGAAAATAATTCACTGTTCCCTTTTTTCAAGTTAATCGAGGCAAAACCCACCATTTTTTCTGGGGCGAGGGCAAATACCAGTAAGTCTGCGGGCGGACCTGCCGTGATCACTTTTTGAATGTTACCGCTTGCAGGTAAAGTACCGAATAATGCCTCTGCGACAGGGCTGCGACTAAATGCAGGTAAACTGTAGAATGCCGCAAGGACAGCGCAGGATTGGATAAAATGTCTTCTATTCATTGCCATAATCAATATCGTTATACTTATATTTATATAGCGCGAAAATTAGCGAAGTCAGGCAACAGAGTCAACAGTAAAAACGAGATAGCACTGAAAAGTCGATGTTTCTGTGATTTAAAGCAATATCAAGGATTGATATCCACTGGCAGATCGCAGAACATAGCGAAATATAACGGCGTTTTATAGATAATCTGGGATATATGAAGAATAAAAGACCTTCTTTGCAAGATGTAGCCGACCGAGTCGGTATCACAAAAATGACGGTGAGCCGTTTTCTGCGTAATCCTGAGCAAGTTTCAGAATCCTTGCGCGGGAAAATTGCCAATGCAGTGGAGGAATTAGGCTATATCCCAAACAAAGCGCCTGATATTTTGTCGAATGCCACAAGCCACGCTATCGGCGTTCTATTGCCATCATTAACTAACCAAGTTTTTGCCGAAGTGATCCGCGGTATTGAAGCCGTCACCGACAAACATGGTTATCAAACCATGTTGGCGCACTATGGTTATCGTGCAGAAAAAGAGGAAGAGCGCCTAACTTCGTTACTTTCTTACAATATCGATGGCGTGATTTTAGCGGAACGTACCCATACCGAGCGCACCCTGCGCATGTTAAAAACGGCGGGGATCCCTGTCGTCGAAATTATGGATAGTATTTCGCCTTGTTTTGATGCAGCGGTAGGCATTGATAACTTTGAAGCATCTCGACAAATGACGCAGGCGATGATCGACCGTGGCTGCAAAAAAGTCGTCTATTTAGGGGCGAGGCAAGATGAACGGACAATCATCCGTTTGGAAGGTTATGAAAAAGCCATGCTCGACGCCAAACTGACTCCACGTAATTTAATGACTCAAGAGAGCTCCTCTTATTCTCTTGGTGCACAATTACTTCAAGAATGCCGTGTAAAATATCCTGATACCGATGGGCTATTTTGTACCAACGATGACTTAGCCATTGGTGCGATTTTTGAATGCCAGCGCTTAGGGATCAATGTCCCCAACGATTTGGCGATTTCAGGCTTCCACGGACACGATGTGGGACAGGTGATGACCCCGAAATTAGCCAGTATCTTAACCCCCCGTGACCTTATGGGGCGCAAGGCGGCAGAAGTCCTGCTGGCCAGGATGCGCGGTGAAAAATTAGCACAGAAAAAATTCGATGTTGGTTTTAAGTTACTAACTGGTGAAAGTATCTAATAAGGTTGCATCGAGTCAGCAAAACATTATTGCGATTACCATCACAATTCCGCTGTTTTCTTCACCTATCTAATTGCTAAATAAATATCCACTAGCAATAATGTTACCCGTAACCTGTTACCGGTAACATCCCACCAGGGTACCGGAATAACAACCTAAATTAAATTTCAAATCTAGAATTAAATAACCTCTTTTCAACACCCGAGGAGTTTCCTATGAGTGATACCCAAAATCAAAACTACACATTTGTCTTAATGGGGGTATCGGGTAGCGGCAAATCCGCAGTGGCGAGTGGCGTTGCTCAGCAGTTACAAGCTGCCTTTTTAGACGGGGACTTTTTGCACCCGAAATCCAATATTATGAAAATGGCATCTGGACATGCACTGAATGATGATGATCGTCGTCCGTGGTTAGAAGCGCTGAACGGTGCCATTTTTGCAATGCAAAGAACCAATCAGGTTTCTCTGGTTGTGTGCTCTGCATTGAAAAAGAGCTATCGCGATATTCTTCGTGAAGATAATAAAAATCTCTATTTTATCTATCTGAAAGGCGATGCTGCAGTGATTGAAGAGCGTTTAAGAGCGCGTCGTGGTCATTTCTTTAAACCAGAAATGTTGAAATCACAGTTCGATACACTGCAAGAACCCGATACCCAAGAAGTCGACGCTTATGCGGTTGATATCCGTCCCGCGCTCAATGAGGTTATCGACAATACCTGTGCAACCATTCGTCAAATCATGACGGGAGATAAAGCATGAACGCACCAGTAGAAACATTAAGTACCTTAACACTGGTACTGACTGCCGTTGGCTCGGTGGTGTTATTGCTATTTTTAGTGATGTACGCGCGTTTACACGCTTTTGTAGCGTTAATGATTGTGTCGATTGGCGCGGGTCTATTTTCTGGTATGCCAGTCCAAGATATCACTGCAACCATGCAAAAAGGGATGGCGGGAACCCTTGGATTCCTTGCTATCGTCGTCGCTTTAGGTGCCATGTTCGGTAAAATCCTGCATGAAACGGGCGCTTTGGATCAGGTCGCTCATAAGCTATTAGATCTTTTCGGTGAAAAGCGCGCGCACTATGCGGTGGGGATCGCCGGTTTAATCTGCGCACTGCCATTATTCTTTGACGTGGCTATCGTGTTATTAATCGGCGTGGTATTTGCGGTAGCAAACCGTACGGGTCATAACGTGGTTCGCTTAGCTATTCCTCTGTTTGCCGGTGTGGCAGCAGCGGCAGCTTTCCTGTTACCGGGGCCAACGCCAATGCTGGTGGCGTCACAAATGGGCGCAGACTACGGCTGGATGATCTTAATTGGCCTGTGTGCAGCTATCCCAAGCATGATTTTAGCGGGTCCGCTGTTTGGTAGCTTTATCAGTAAGTTTGTTCATATTGATATTCCTGCTGACTACCAAGCACCACAAAGCTCTAACGGCAAAATGCCAAGCTTTGGTTTCAGTTTAAGCCTCGTGTTGTTCCCACTATTGCTGGTCGGTTTAAAAACCATCGGGACTCACTTTGTGGAGAAAGGCTCGAATCTAGAAAACTGGTTAGAATTTATTGGTCACCCATTTACGGCATTATTACTGGCATGCTTGCTGGCAATCTACGGCTTAGGCTTCCGCTACGGCATGGATAAAGAGCGTGTGATGGCGGTCTGTTCCGCAGCAATTCAACCTGCGGGTATCATCCTGTTAGTGACTGGTGCGGGTGGTGTATTCAAACAAGTGCTGGTGGACTCAGGTGTAGGTCCGGCATTAGGTGATTCGCTGATTGGTGCAGGTTTACCGATTGCTGTCGCGTGTTTCGTCTTAGCGGGTGCGGTGCGTGTTATCCAAGGTTCTGCGACTGTTGCTTGTCTAACGACTGTTGGTTTAGTCCTGCCTGTTATCGGTGAGCTAGGTTACTCTGGCGCACAACTGGCTGCATTAGCGATTTGTATCTCTGGTGGTTCATTAATTCTGAGCCATGTGAATGACTCCGGTTTCTGGTTATTCGGTAAATTTACAGGTGCAACTGAAGCTCAAACCTTAAAAACGTGGACTATCATGGAAACGATTTTAGGAACGACAGGTGCGATTGTTGGGATGATTTTCTTTACCTTCCTGTAAAACGGATTTCTCTCTATCTCTGCTGTAAAAAAACAAAAGTCAGCTTACTTCGGTAAGCTGACTTTTTTGTATGTGAAGATAACGAAATAGGTTTATTTCAGCATCTGATTAAACTGGCTATACAGTGCTTGTGCGCTTTTCTTATAACCATCTGCAGAGAAATGCACATTATCAGGACGGGCTAAACCTTGTGATGCCCATGCGCGGATAGAACAAGGCCCGCCCATGTTAGCTTGCCAATCCCAAAACAGCGTATGTTCCTGAGCGGCAATGTTTTTCTGAATACGAATAACATCCATCAAATTCACCGGCATCTGTGCGCTACAACCCGCCGCATTACTGAATTTAATTGAGTCGCTTGGCCCCACTAGCATAATCACTGCATTAGGCGACTGCTGGCGAATTTGGCGAATTTTATCCCGTAGGTTTTGTTCGTAAGCTGCCAAATTCAGGGTGTCATTAAATGCTTCGTTGGTACCGAAAGCTAAAATCACCATATCCGGCGACATTTGAGCCAGCGTGGCACTCCACTGTGGTTGCCATTTATCCAGCATGTTGATGGTCGCACCGTTCAAACCGATAGCAGATAACATCACACCGGGTTTATTCGAACGGACTAACCATCCACCCACCTTGAGATTACTTGTCGTTCCAACTGACACGGTTGATGGCAATTGCGTGCTCACTGGTGCAGAGAATTGCCAGCTATTTCCCGTGGCAGGTAAGGCAACTGTCGAAGATGAGGATGGCGAAACCTGCATCTGGGCACCATTCGAGCTTTGGTACAGTGCTTGTAAGCGATAACTATTTTGGACAGGCTGCAACGGTTTTAATAACACATTGCTCTTGCTACCTTGTGGCTCCGCTATCAATCCACCTAACGGGTAGTCAAAACGCTCGTCTTTGCGGCTACTTGAAAGTGACCAATCTGACTTATCACTGACGCGATTAATGGTGGCGGTGCGTTGACCCGGTACCGAAATTGGCGGTACAAAACCAGGACCTGCATCTCCATAACGTTGTTGGAACAATGCTCTTAATTCACCAGTGAAAAAATCTGCGGCCGTGTGTGAATCCCCTATCTGAACGATATGGACTTGTTGACCACCTTGGCGCAGTTTAGACGCCAATTGACTTAAATTGGGTTCACCGTTATTGACTAACTGCTCTTGCTCTGTAGGCGCTTGCCACTGAGTTTGCGACGTTTTGCCGCGTTTAGTATCAGGGGTTTGACAAGAGACTAAGCCTAATGACAGCAGGGTAATAACACTAGCTGTGAGTAGCTTGCTCTTGACCTGATTCTGGTTGTTCAGTTTCATGAGGTTCCTTGTCTTCCTCTTCGAAATGGATCAGTGAAAATACGCTTTCGGCAATCATTTGTTGCCCTTTACCACTGAAATGGATCCCATCACCACTGCGCAATTTTATAGCATTGCTGCCATCCCCAATATAGTCGGAATAGTCGTCATTTTTATATTTAAAGACGTCATTGGCAGAAATGTACATTTCGCCATACTTCGCAACTTCGGTTTGGTAGAGACCGCGTAGGAACTTCATCCCATCGGAGAGGGTGTTTTTACGCATATTCGGTGGACCCACCCAAATCACATCGACATGATGTTGGCGTGCGGTGGAGAGAATTTCACTGATACGCGAACGATAGGTTTGCTCCCACTCTTCGCTCTTGAATTTCACATACTTATAGCCCGATTGTGGTGGCATATCCCACGGGTCATTAGGACCTAAAAAGACCACTAAAACTTTAATATTCGGGTTATCGTTCAATGCTTTGGCAATGGTATCTGGCCAGTTAAAGAATTTAGGGTATGCGAGACCGGTACTCTGCTTACTTAAGTTAATACTCTCAATATTATACTTTTTCAACAGCATGTTTTTAACATGGGGAGCGACACCCTGCATCATGGAGTCCCCAGCAAACAAGACTTGATCCCCCGCAGCAATATTAGCTATCTGTTTTTGAACGACAGGTCCTTCAGGCTGTGCAATAGTCACTTCCGCAAAGGTTCGGCCCGGAATTTTAGCGCGAGCTTGAGGGCGCTTTAATAACTCAGGGAACGTGACCGATAAGCTCTCTGCAGGATGAATATAACCATTAACAAAGTGTAGCCCGACACGGAAATCTTGTGGGAAAACTAACGTTTCGTGGTTAGCGGCCATTTGGGCGGCAAGTTTATCTTCAGCGGCTTTTTGTCCAGATGCGTGATAGGCAAAAGTTGCACCTGCTTCTTGGACGCCATCATGTAACGCGCTCCCGTAATCCCAGACTGGGTTTCCGCTGATTTTCGCCCATGGAGTATCTTGGTGATACTTTTGCTGCCAGAATCGCTCTAAGGAGCTTTGGTTTAACCAAATCAGTAGCAAGCCTGTGATGATGACAATCAGCACCACTTGTCCGGTTTTTTTCAGGTTATTTTTAAACTCAGAAGTTAGCATAGATAAATCCTGGCATTCCCGAAGGTGAAAGCATAAACATAATCGTCAACACGATGGCTAATGGGATTGGGTAATAGTACCAAGCGATATCTTGATATTTCTTGGCAACATACTGGTAGCCTTGAACGAAATAAGGGTAGGCGAGGAACAGTACCCAGAATGCAATCAGCAAGCCGAGGTTCGCGCTAATTGAGGCGATAAATCCAGGCTCAATAAATTGATTGAGCATTACCAGCGCATCATCAAACGATGGGCTACGGAAGAAAATCCATGCAAAGCAGACAAAATGGAAAGTCAGAATTCGTGCAAGTAATTTTGAAACGTGGGCGTTGGGAATTAACTGGGTTCTCCCCAGTTTTTTCATTAGCTCAGTTTTAATATTAAAAATTACCGTTCCTAAGCCATGAATGGCGCCCCAAATAACAAACGTCATTGCCGCACCATGCCACAGACCTGAAATTAACATTGCGGTTAGTACGTTGATATTTTTGCGCACAAATCCTTTGCGACTACCGCCCAATGGAATATAGATATAATCCATGATGAAGGTCGATAAACTGATATGCCAACGTTTCCAGAAATCTTGTAAGTTAGTGGCTAAATATGGGGCATTAAAGTTAAGTGGCACTCTAAAGCCTAATAGTAATGCAATCCCTGTCACTAAGTTGGTATAACCGGAGAAGTTAAAATAGATATTCCACGCGTACGCGTAGGTGGCAATTAATATTTCCCCTGCACTAAAGCCTGCGGGAGCATCAAATACCGGATTAACGTAGTTTTCAGCGAGGTAAGAGCTGAATAGAAACAGTTTTACCAGTGCTAAGCTAATTAACAAAATAGCGCGGCGAGAGTCGAGAATAACACGGCTTTCAGCTTGGATTTGCGGTAAAAAGTTTTTCGCACGGTTAATTGGACCCGCCACGATACTTGGGAAAAAAGCCAAATATAATACGACGTCAAAAAAGTCGGCCTTTTCAATTTCTTTGCGACAAACCGAAACGGTATAGCTAACGGAATGGAAGGCGTAGAAAGAGAGCCCCAATGGTGCCAGCAGTTCCAGCACAGGCAGTCCAACGCTAAATCCAAACTTATCGAGGGTTTGCTGAATAGTTTCTTGGAAGAAAGAATAATATTTAAATGCAGTAAAGCAGCCAATGATACCGACAGCTAATAACGAATATACCCATCGGTTAGATAACCAAACCGTTGCCCAGTTGGTGAGCAAATAGATAAATAACGTGTAGCCAAACAGAATATAGGCAAAGTCAGGGCTAAATGAGTAGACAAAGAAATAACTTGCTGTGATGAGCAATCCATTCTGCAATTTAGAGCTGGGTTGGCAGCCCCAATAAATAAGAAAAAAAACTAAAAAAGAGCCAAGAAACTCAAATGAGAAGAAATTCATATTAGACTCAGGTGTTATTTGTTATGGGTGACCATGATATTTATTCTTCCTCGGCTTGCAATCAGAATTTCGTCATATTTCGCGCTGTCGCGGTGTTGTCATTGTATCGCCATCCTAGTCACATACTTATGTTTACTCGTTATACTTCGAATTTTAGGGGTGTTGGCTGCGCTCAGCTACCCTAGTCACATACTTATGTATGCTCCTAGGGATATCTTCTCTTGCCGCCTACCTAAAACCCGAATTATTTAGAGTAAATAGGGGATAAGGGAAATAAGTTATGTAAGATTCAAAGTTCAAGATTCAAGATTCAAGATTCAGAATCTAAGAAGTATAGCTG
>NZ_JAERJY010000093.1:0-13964 GCF_018257375.1 Providencia sp. JGM181
CTCTATTACTTCATATTTAATCCAATTAAGTCCGTTCTTATTATTAATCTAGACATGTAAGTTCTATTCCGAAATAAAATGGCAATAATGATTATGGTGTTTCTTTCGTTATTTAAATGGCCAGTATTTATTCGCCTGCTATTAACAATGGAAATATACCCATTATGAAAAAACACCTTAAAGGAAAGCATAAAGGATAGAACAATGTTTTTTGGTATTAACCGCTACAGCATCAAATCATTTCGGATGCGTTTATTACTTTCCATTTTACTACCCGCATCCATCATGCCAGTCGGCTCAGTATTTGCTACCGGATTGGCGGATAAGGAGGAACGAAAAAAACTAAATCAAACGCGTACATCGCATAGTGCTTTTAAAAACCTATCTGAAGAAGATGAAAGTGATATTTCGAGTACAAACTCTGTAAAGACAACAGACAAAAATACGGCTGTAAATAGGTTGACTGACGAACAGGATAGCCAGATACAGAATTGGTTGTCTCGTACGGCCCCTAACTTTTTCGTGGCTATGAATACAGAAAGTGCCGAATCGTACCTTTCCAGACAAGCCAAGAATATGGCAGTTAGCGAGGCTTCATCCGCAGTGGAAAGTTGGCTGAATCAGTTTGGTACAGCCCAGATTGGCGTACAGCCGGGAGATAAGTTATCACAGATCTCCGTATCCGCTGACATGCTATTGCCTCTATATCAGAGTCCTGACTGGCTGGTATTTACCCAATTCGGTGGTCGAAACCTTGATGATCGTACCACCCTGAACTTAGGTGCTGGGGTCCGTCGATTCAGTGACCAATGGATGTATGGTGTAAACACTTTCTATGACATTGATGTTACTGGTAATAATAGCCGAGCGGGTATTGGGGGAGAGTTATGGTCTGATTACCTGCATTTATCTGCCAATGGTTATCTGCGACTCAATAGCTGGCATCAGTCACGGGATTTTGCTGACTACGATGAACGACCAGCCAACGGGTTTGATATAGCCGCCAGTGGCTGGTTACCGTCTTATCCGCAGCTCGGCGGCAAGCTGAAATATGAACAATATTTCGGAGATGAAGTGGCGCTGAAAGGCAAAGATAGCCGCAGTAAGGCACCAAAAGCGATGACGATGGGAGTGAATTATACACCTTTCCCATTAGTGACTTTCGGTGCTGATTGGCGCAAAGGAAAAGGAATGAATGAGCTTCAGCTTCAGGCACAGCTTAACTATTCATTCGGCGTGCCTTGGAAGGATCAAGTCTCACCTGCTGCGGTGGCGAACCTGCGTACACTCCCGAGCAACCGAATGGCACTGGTTGAGCGTAATAACCACATCGTACTTGAGTATCAAAAACAAGAGCTTATCAGCCTCATTTTGCCTCAAGTAATTCGTGGTCGTGGCGCAAGCCTACAGTTAGTGAACGCGATTTTGAAAGCAAAATACGGTGCTGATCGCGTGGAATGGGGAATGCTGACAGAATTTTCAGCCAAAGGTGGGAAAACGCAGTCTGTTGGCAAAAGTTTGACTGCTTGGCAGATGCGCTTACCTGCTTGGCAAGCGGGTTCTACCAATACTTATACCTTGAGCGCGAGAGCATGGGATGGAAAGGGGAATGCGTCAAAACTGGTCTATGTAAAGGTCATTGTAGATGCAGGACTTTCTGCCCGTCACTCCAGCCTGACGGTAGGTGCAGGCGCACTGAATGTTTCTGAATCTGACACGTTGACTTTGACCGTGCGAGATGACCAAAACGCACCGATGACGGGATTAGCTTCAGCTATTCAGCTGCCATTTACCTTTATGACACACAAAGGCGGGCCATCCCTGCCATCTTCAAAAAGTGGCGTTAAGTTGGCTGCATTGAAAGAAGCGGCACCTGGAGTTTATACCACCACAATAACCGCCGGAAATCTTCCCGGTACCCTCACTTTTAATCCACAGGTCGAGGGGATCAGTATGACTCCGATGGTGGTAGAAGTGATGGCCGCACCCGTGGGAATACAAATATTTCGTAACGGCACTGCCATGAAAGGGAGTCCAGTGGTTGGCGATGTCCTGACCGCCACACCTGATTGCCAAGTTAACTGCATTCTACCGACTGCTTGGCAGTGGGAAATGGAGACAACTCAAGGGTCAGGACAGTATCAAGCAATAAACGGCGCTACCGCCATGACATACACCGTTACAGCAGATATGCAAAAGCGCAAGTTGCGCGTAACAGCACAATAAATACACCCATAGGGTATTTTTAAAATAAAAGGTAACAATTTGATGAGTAACAATAAGCAAACAATCCCAATGATCCGCCAAGGTCAATTATCTATTCTGATTACTGGCGCAGTTCTGAGCATGGCTGTCAGTACGTCAGCCCTCGCAGCCTCAATTACCTCCTCTGAGACGCAATCAGTTATCGGTCATGCACCAGTACTGTCAGCCGGTTCTGTTAAAGCGACTGACGTTAATGGTGACGGTGTGTTAGGAGAGGGAGATAAATTGACGGCATCAGGTTTTAACTTCAGCGATGCGGATGGCGATAAGCAGACAACTACTGTCTATGAATGGTTTGAAGGTAATAATGCCATTAGAGGCACGACGGGTGATTCGCTGACACTGACAGCTGCATTGCTGGGGAAAACTATCACGGTTAAAGCGGTTACAAATACTGATTCTGCGATTACTGAGCCATCAGTGAGTATACCCGTGGCAGCGGCAACTTACATCGATATCAATAACACCCCAGTATCTGGCGGTCAAGGGATCCCAACCGTGGGTGGCAACATTGTGAAATCGGTCATCATTTCGGGTCTATCAGGGGCTCGACCACTAGTCGGTGATAAGCTGAAGGCTGATGTCACCTGTCACGGCACCTGTGATAACAATCTGAATTATCAGTGGCAAATTGAGAAATCCGTAAATTCGGGCACATACGAAGATATCGTGGCGGCAACAGCGTCGGAGTATACGGTTAAAGGCTCTGAGCAAAAACGAAAAATTAAGGTTGTTGTTTCTAACAAATAATCAGTATGAGCCGCAGCGGAATGATTTCGTTGCGGTGTTTTTTATAGCACACAGCGGCAACAGAAGAGGATATTCATGAAATGGCTGTTAGGACAAAAATTAACTTTATTCTTCGGCTGATAACGTTGACAGCAGGGTTGGTCATCGGAGAAGGTGTGTCTGCTTCTGTGATCGAAGTTGATGCCAAAACACCACCGGTCATCGGGCATGAACCCGTAGTCAGTGAGGTTAAATTTGATAAAACTGAACCTACTGTCACTGATAAGGTAACAGCCATCCCAACCATTATCGATATGGATAATGACTCGACGGATGCCACAAAATATCAGTGGAAATTGGATGGTGTTGATATTTCAGGCGCCACGCAAAATAGCTATACACTGGTACCAGGCGATGGTAATGGAAAGGCGCTGACGGTGGTGGTAACACCGCAGACTGACCCAAAAATTACTGAACCAGCAATAGGCGCCACGTTTACGTCATCAGCCATCACCACTAAAGGGCTTGCACCAGAGGCTCGTGATGTGAAAATTGATGGCCTGCCAGAGGTAGGGCAGGTGCTGACTGGAATGTATAACTACCACGATGAGGATGGCTCGAGCGATCTTGAAAACACTTCAACTAATGGTGGTACTAGCTTTAAGTGGCTCTGTTCCCGCAGCAGCAATACACAAATTCTGGCGACGACTAAAACGTATACCATAAAAGATGCTGATGTAGGGTGCACAATTTCTTTTAACGTCATCCCTCGCGCACTAAGTGGGACGCCGAATACGGGGGTTGAAGCTCAATCGAATAAAGTCACAGTAGAAAAAATACTGGAGTCATCCAAAATACGGATATTCAACGGCAACCAGATAGGGGATCGTTCCGGATATGGATACAATATGGAGGTAGACTATGCACACCTTGGTTATGGCCAGCCTAGATCAATAAGCACCAATGAATACCTAAAAAGAAATGGCTATAGAAAGAAATCAATGCATTATTCTATTGGTGGTAAGACTGAGATTAATTCACCAGTAACTGATGATGGCAGTTCGATTAAGTTTGGGACGAATGCAGTTAGCAGTATTGGAGACACCATTTATATGACTATTGTCATTCAGTTCGAAAACGGAAACACGGTAAGAGGTACATCGGCTGACATAGAACTAAAGCGGTAATATTGCATTGTAGTGGTACCGTTAATTTTTCTTCCCCGCTTAGGCGGGGTTTTTCTTGCTAACTCGATATCTTTTCCCTTGCACCCCATTTACATCTGAATATCCTTAAATATAGATGCAGATTTTTCTTGTGATTATGTTCGGTATATTATGTTTTAGCGCTAGAAAAATCGTAAAAATAATGGGGAAGGGCAGGTTAATGGCCGAAGAATCAGCAATTATTGTTGAGCACGTTTACAGTAAAATAAAAAACTTTCAAAAAATTCTGGTTGGATTCAGTGGCGGCATTGATTCTACCGTACTGTTGCATGCCCTTTATCAAATCAAAAATAGCATAAATCCTTTACTCCAAATCCGCGCCATTCATATTCATCATGGTTTAAATATTCAAGCGGACAAATGGGAAGTTCACTGCGCTTCGTTATGTCAGCAATGGGATATTCCGTTTATTTGCCAGCATGTAGCTGTAGATAGCGCTCAGATTGGTGTTGAAGCGGCTGCAAGAACTGAACGTTATCAGGCATATCGTGATGAGCTATTCGACGATGAGATTTTGGTGACGGCTCAGCATCTTGATGACCAAGCTGAAACATTCATGCTGGCGCTTAAGCGAGGCAGCGGCCCCGCAGGGCTTTCAGCGATGCCGGAATCACTCCCTTTTCAAGCAAAAAGTGGAAAAACAGTTCTATTACGTCCTTTGCTTTCTATTTCTCGACATGAATTAGAAAACTATCGAACAGAGTATCAACTTCCTTGGGTTGAAGATGATAGCAATCAAGATGACCGCTATGATCGAAACTTCCTGCGTTTGCATATTATGCCAAGATTATCTGAACGCTGGCCGCATTTTGCCAATGCCGTCTCTCGCAGTGCATCATTATGTGCAGAACAAGAGGCATTATTGGATGAATTACTGCAAGATTCACTTGATGACATCATCGATTATCGTGGTGGACTGTATATTGATGGCTTAATTCATTGTTCTGTTGCCAAGCGTAATGCATTGATTCGTCGCTGGATTGGTCTTCACCAACTCGCTATGCCGCCATTTAATCAATTGGAACGGATTTGGCAGGAAGTGGCACTTGCCCGGCAGGATGCAGAACCTATCTGTCGCTTGGGTGATGTGGAAATTCGCCGTTATCAAGGGGCTCTGTGGGTGGTTAAGCGCATTAATAACCTGATGGGAAAACAATATCAGTGGGATTATCCAGAGGATTATCTCTTACCTGAGTCACTGGGAACACTGGTTGTGATGGATGGAGAAGGGCAGATCCGCCCACCACAAGAAACGGAAAAAGTGACAATTCGCTTTGGATTGCAAGGCTCACTAAATATTGTCGGTCGCCATCGTTCACGTAGCAGCAAGAAAATTTGGCAAGAGCTGGGCGTTGCACCGTGGATGCGAGAAAGAACCCCGCTCATTTACTATAACGAAACACTAATTTGTGCCGTGGGCTGTTTTATTACACCTGACGGATTTGTAGGGGAAGATAATATTGGCATGGCTATTGATTGGCAAAATTCTGAATTTGGGACAAATAACAGCGAATTTTCTAGCGAGTGATTCAATTATTCGCCTCAAAATTAGAAACCCCTTATGACTGTGACCATCATAAGGGGCATAGAAGAAACTCAGAAAACGAGGATTAGTGAGAGTGGTCGACAACGATAGTGCCGATTTCAGGATGACTGAAGGATGAGATAATATCCAGTCGTAGCTCCTTGGTTCCTTCCTGCGTAATCAGGACGAGGTACTCAATTTTTTTTCGTAGGAGCAAATCACTGGCTAGCCCTTCAATATTCTCGCCGTCATTAAGCTTAATTTGCAGCTTTAATTGACGCTGGCATGCGATTTCTAGATATTCGTAATCATCACAATTGATTGGTTGATATTCATTATCTGTAGACATATTCCCTCACCACTGTGTTAGTGGCGGTTATTGCCGCCTTGAACATGTTTGTATTATCTAAAAACACTAGCATTTATCGACTAAGCATTTACCGATGAAATAAAAAGCTAAATCAAAAGTGCTTCGCTCGATAATAGCATAGTAATTTAATAACTATAATCAGTGACGTGGGAAAAGGAAAATTCTTATTCACTAAACTGATATCTTTAGCTGGTTATTTATCCGATTGTAAACTTTTGCATACCTTATTTTTTTATTCGTTGAGATGTTATGATGTATTAATAAGCGAAACAGTGATAATTGAATGATCTGAAGGGAATTATAATGAAGAAAGTACTTTTATTAGCTCTTATTTCAGCGGGTGCTGTGGCATTATCCGGCTGTCAAAGCAGTGTCAATGAAGCAAATTTTGCGCCTGTAGACCATGTTTATAGTGGTGTACTTCCTTGTGCGGATTGTTCGGGTATTGAAGCAACATTATTAGTGAATCCAGATGGTAGCTATGTTGAGCAACTGCTTTATTTAGAAACCCGTGAAGGGAACCAAATGTTCCATGAAACAGGGAACTGGTCTAGCACGGAAAATGTATTAACATTAACTAACTCAAAAGCAGAGCGCACATACTTTGCACAATCTCCTGATAACCAGTCAATCACATTGTTAGATTTAGAAGGCAAAGCGATTGAGAGCTCAATGAACCATACCTTAAAACAAGTTACTCCAAGTAAAAAACGTGGCGAATATCGTTATATGGCAGATGCCGCTGTATTTACTGAATGTGGTTCTGGGCGTAAATATGCAACGTCAGGCATTGAGCTAGAGAAAGCCTATAGTGATACCGATGTGGATGGCGGTACGCCTGTGTATTTAGAGGTGGATGGTTTCTATTCTATTCGCCCATCAATGGAAGACAGTCAATTTGATTCTGCATTTATTCCTACAGGGAATATTCAGTTTGATAAAACCCGCTCCTGCAAATAACCTGAATTCGTTTTGGTTATATTGTAAAAAGGCTTAGTGGCAATAAAAAAGCTCAGAGACAGTAAAACTGAACTCTGAGCTTTTTATTTAGGCTAACGTAACGGTTATTTAGCTAATTTTTCTTTCAGGAAGCTAACTACGTTATCTAAACCAACCAGCTGTTTATCATCACTGCGGCGTGATTTATATTCAACTTGGTTAGTATCTAAATTACGATCACCAATGACGATAGTGT
Source organism: Providencia sp. JGM181 (assembly GCF_018257375.1). NCBI lineage: Bacteria > Pseudomonadati > Pseudomonadota > Gammaproteobacteria > Enterobacterales > Morganellaceae > Providencia > Providencia sp. JGM181. Next base: position 7,311 of record NZ_JAERJY010000093.1, read on the forward strand.
ACGGAACACCAATCAGTTCCATATCGGCAAACATCACGCCCGGGCGCTCTTTACGGTCATCGAAAATAACATCGATACCTTGCGCTTTCAGGTCTGCATACAGTTTTTCAGCAACTTCTTTAACGCGATAAGACTTATGCATGTTCATTGGCAGGATAGCAACGTGGAACGGTGCGATAGCGTCAGGCCATACAATACCGCGCTCATCGTGGCTTTGCTCAATTGCAGCTGCAACAATACGCGTTACACCAATACCATAGCAACCCATTGTCACGATTTGGTTATGACCTTCTTCGTTCTGCACAGAGGCTTTCATTGCTTCGGAATATTTTGTGCCTAACTGGAAGATATGACCTACTTCGATACCGCGTTTGATTAACAGGGTACCTTTACCATCTGGACTTGGGTCACCCGCTACCACATTACGCAGGTCGTAAACTTCCGGCAGTGGAAGATCACGTTCCCAGTTGATGCCAAAGTAGTGTTTACCATCAATATTTGCACCTGCACCAAAGTCGCTCATCACCGCAACACTGCGGTCAATGACGATTGGCATTGGCATCTTCACAGGACCTAAAGAGCCTGGACCTGCGTTAACGGCTTTGCGGATCTCTTCTTCTGATGCAAATTGCAGTGGGCTTGCCACTAATGGGTGTTTTTCTGCTTTGATTTCATTAAGTTCATGGTCGCCACGAATTAACAGGGCAACTAAGGTATGACCAGAGTCTTTCTCGGCATGAACAATCAGAGTCTTAACTGTTTTCTCGATTGGCAGATTGAACTGTTCAACTAATTCAGCAATTGTTTTTGCATTTGGTGTATCAACTAAATGCATCTCTTGGCTTGGTGCTGCACGTTGAACATTTGGCGCAACCGCTTCAGCAAATTCGATATTGGCTGCAAAATCAGATTCAGTGGAGAAGACAACATCATCTTCGCCGCTTTGTGCTAAGACTTGGAATTCGTGAGAAGCGTTACCACCGATAGAACCGGTATCAGCTTGTACTGCACGGAAATCAAAGCCAATGCGGGTGAAAATTTTGCTATAAGCTTGGTACATTGCATCGTAAGTTTCTTGCAATGACTCTTGGCTTGTGTGGAACGAGTATGCATCTTTCATGATAAATTCACGAGAACGCATTACACCGAAGCGAGGACGAACTTCATCACGGAATTTGGTTTGAATTTGGAATAAATTCAATGGTAATTGTTTGTATGAAGTGATCTCGTTACGCACTAAATCAGTGATAACTTCTTCGTGGGTTGGGCCTAAAACAAAAGGGCGTTCACCACGATCTACAAAGCGCAGTAACTCAGGGCCATATTGTTCCCAACGTCCACTTTCTTGCCATAAGTCAGCAGGTTGAACGACGGGTAAAGATACCTCGATAGCGCCTGCATTTTCCATTTCTTCACGAACGATGTTTTCAACTTTACGCAGAACACGCACGCCAGTGGGTAACCAGTCATACAGACCAGAAGCAAGTTTACGGATCATCCCTGCACGCAGCATCAGCTTGTGGCTGATAACTTCTGCATCCGCAGGGGTCTCTTTTAGAGTTGAGAGCAGATATTTGCTAGTACGCATTGTATAGGTTCCATTAGAACAACAAATTATGGTAGGACTTATGCCTACCCAATAATTTAAAGCTGCTAAGCAGCGGAATAAACAGCTAGTCTACCAGTGACGATGCTTTGTCAAAAGAGGTTAACGCGATTTTTCATTACGTTCGATGGCAAACACTTCAGTGATATTATTAGTCACTCGCCAGCGCACATTGAAATCTAATAAATGAACCGCATAATCACGGGCTTCATTGGATTGTTTCTTATAGGCAGGACGTGGGTCTTGCTTTAATACTTGCTCAATAAAAGACGCTAATCCAGGATAGTGAGGTTGGTATTTATCACATTCAAGCTGAGCTTGTGCGCTAAATATAACCTGCATATCTTCTGATGGTGCTTCTTGAGCATAACCTGCTTTGGCTGTTGTGATAGCTTCAGCAAAAGGCAGATACGGTTTGATATCTACCACTGGTGTGCCATCAACTAAATCTAGGCTACCGAGTTCAAGAATGACTTGGTTGTTTTCGATAGTCACGCCTTTTAATTCAACTAACGACATCCCAATTGGGTTTGGTCGAAATGTTGAACGAGTGGCAAATACACCCATTTTATCGTTGCCGCCTAAGCGAGGAGGGCGTACTAGCGATTTCCAGCCACCCTCCATCGTTTGGTGAAAAACAAACAATACCCAAATATGACTAAATTGAGTTAATCCTCTAACGGTATTGGGGTCATTGTATGGCGGATGTAAATGCAAACGCCCAAAGCCGTTTTGAACCAGCCCAGGCTGGCGAGGAATAGCAAACTTTTCTTTATAAGGGGATTCGATATGCCCGATAACATTAAATTGAAAAGATTGCATAAGTTGATTATTCAACAATTTTAAGTGCACTACCTTCACATACCGTTGCTTGGTAACAACCCGGCGCTGATTTGGTTTGGCACTGATGTAATAACACGGCATCCGCAGCGATATAAGCGGCTTGCGTCAACATACTGTTTTTAGCTGAATCAAGGTTAATAGGCGGACTCTTTGCATTTTTTCTGCATGACTCACCAGATACAATACCTAAGTCGCGAAATGGCATTCCTAATAATTCTTCAGGGCTGTTCATTAATTTAATGTTTTCTGCACTGACATCTTCTTCAGTTTCTACAGGTAAAGGTTTCGATAATTTCATGCTCGAAAACCCTTTATTCATGCTTGGACTGGTGTATTGATTAATTCCGCACCCAGCTAAAACAAATGTAGCGAGGGCGAGCAAAAACAATCTCATAAATATTACCTTTTTATTATCTGCGCTAGCGCATTAATTATGTAATCGGTTTAAAGCTAATTTATTTGAAACAAATCGGTTTAATGCTTGTTGGTATGATACAAAAAAACTAGGTGACATAAAGTCACCTAGCATTTTATACACATTTTTTTTAAGAGAAAAGCTTACCAGCCTTTAACTGCTCCACCATCGAAAACTTCGTTGGCCTTTTCTGCCACTTCATTAGATTGATATGCTTGAATAAACTTCTTCACATTCTCGCTATCTTTATTATCTTCACGAGCCACAATAATGTTCACATATGGAGAATCTTTATCTTCAACAAACAGACCATCTTTTGCTGGAGTCAGTTTTGGTGTTGCACTGCTAGCCCAAGTTGTGTTGATGATAGCCAATGCAATTTTTTGATCATCCAGAGCACGTGGTAACTGTGGCGCTTCTAATTCAACAAATTTTAAGCCTTTTGGATTTTCAACAACATCCAACACGGTAGGCATTAAACCTGTGCCATCTTTTAACTTAATTAAACCTTGTTTTTGCAGTAACAGTAATGAACGACCTAAGTTAGTTGGGTCATTTGGTAGCGCTACTTGTGAACCGTCAGCCAATTCATCAATAGATTTAATTTGTTTAGAATATCCTGCAATTGGATAAATAAAGGTATTTCCAACAGGGACTAATTTGTAGTTACGGTCTTTAATTTGCTGATCCAAATAAGGTTTATGTTGGAATGCGTTAGCATCAATATCACCTTTGCTTAATGCTTCGTTTGGTAGTACGAAGTCATTGAAAGAAACTAATTCAACATTCAGACCATATTTTTCTTTAGCAACTTTTTGTGCAACTTCAGCAACTTCAAACTCTTTGCCCATGATCACACCGACTTTGATGCTATTTGGATCTTTTTGTTTTTCACCACAGCCAGCGAGAGCTAATGTTCCTAACAGCGCGCCAACTACTGCAATTGATTTTAACTTAATAGACATAATTTACCCCTTTAGACACTATTTATAGCACCTTAACTACTGTGTAGCGTTTTTTGGCGCTGCTATTGTTTCTGACTATCTAGATTACGGACTATTTATGTGACACTTTTTTCATTAGATATTCACCCGTGAACTGGATGATGAATACTAAGACAATCAATAGAACCAGAACGGTATTCATAACTAATGGATTATAAGTATAGTACCCATATTGCATTGCAATTTGTCCTAATCCACCGGAACCTACTGCACCGCCCATTGCGGAATAACCGACTAACATAATTAATGTAATGGTTGCTGCGTTAATTAACCCTGGTAAAGATTCTGGCAGTAATACTTTGCGAATAATCTGTAACGGTGTTGCACCCATAGCGCGTGATGCTTCAATTAAACCATTCGGCACTTCTAATAATGCGTTTTCAACCATGCGAGCAATAAATGGTATTGCACCAACAGTCAATGGAACAATCGCACCTTCGATACCAATCGCAGAACCCACGATGAATTTGGTAAAAGGGCTGATCCAGACTAATAAAATAATAAACGGTATCGAACGGAATACGTTCACGACAGCAGAAATAACGCTATACAGAACAGTGTTTTCCATCACTTGCCCACGACGAGTGACATAAAGTAGGACGCCTGTCGGGATACCTAAAATAAAACCTAAAATTGCAGAAACGAAAGTCATGATAATGGTATCAATCGTTCCTGAAATAAGCAGTGAAATCATTCCCTCAGACATAACCTAAAACCTCAACTTTCACATGGTGCTCTTTCAAAAATGTAATAGTGGACTCAATGCCATTTTCTAAGCCGTGTAATTCAGCCAGCATCACACCGAATTTAACGCCACCGGCATAATCAATCTGAGAGCTTAAAATATTAATATCAATATCAAATTTACGTACGGCCATTGAAATTAATGGTGCATCCACCGATTGCCCTGTGAATTCCAGTTTCAATAACGGGGAGAGATCTTTCCCAGATTCTGGCTGCAAACGTTCTTTATAGTCATCTGGAATATCGATAACTAATGTTGATTTAATAAATGCTTGAGCAACTGGCGTTTTAGGGTGAGAGAAAACTTCACTCACTTTATCTTGCTCAATAAGCTGACCACCGCTGATCACTGCCACTTGGTCACAAATGCGTTTCACGACATCCATTTCATGGGTGATTAATAAGATAGTTAAACCTAAGCGACGGTTGATATCTTTCAATAATTCTAAAATAGAGCGCGTTGTTGCTGGGTCTAGTGCACTTGTTGCTTCATCACACAATAAAACTTTTGGTGAGTTTGCTAAGGCACGGGCAATAGCCACACGCTGTTTTTGACCACCAGAAAGGTTTGCTGGATAAGCATCTTTCTTTTCAGATAAACCGACTAACTCTAATAATTCATTAACGCGCTGTTTAATAGTCTCTTTCGATGTGTTGTCTAATTCTAATGGCAACGCCACGTTATCAAACACAGTGCGTGAAGATAATAAGTTGAAATGCTGAAAGATCATGCCAATTCTACGGCGTGCTTTTGTGACTTCTTTCTCTGGCAGAGACGTTAAATCTTGTCCATCAACAATGACTTGCCCTGATGTTGGACGCTCCAGCATATTCACACAACGAATTAAGGTACTTTTACCTGCGCCGGATGCACCAATAACACCATATATTTGACCAGCAGGAACATGCAGGCTGATATCAGTCAGTGCCTGTATATTGCGGTTTCCTTGCTGGAACACTTTATTAATATTTGAGAGCTTTATCATTCTATCTTCTATTCTCTGACGAATTATATTCAAGATACTGTATCTAACTTGTATTGGATGTTAAGGCGTCTAGACGTCTAAGTCAATAAAGTTTGATGGATTTATTCTATTCTCATTTCATTTCTTTTCATGAGATACTAAAAACCATTTCAGTTTGAGGAGTAAAGCAGTGAGCAAAGGCATTCCAGCAATCTTTCTAGATAGAGATGGCACAATTAATATCGACCATGGTTATGTACATCAAATTGATGACTTCGAATTTATCGAGGGCGCTATTGAAGCCATGATTGAACTCAAAAAGATGGGATATGCATTAGTTGTCGTGACTAATCAATCTGGTATCGGTCGTGGTATTTATACCGAAGACCAGTTTATGACACTGACTGAGTGGATGGATTGGTCTTTAGCCGACCGCGGTGTTGATTTAGATGGTATCTACTTCTGTCCTCATCACCCAGATGCAACAGTAGAAGAATATAAGCAAGAATGTAATTGCCGCAAACCAAAACCGGGAATGCTTTTAGATGCCCAGCAATTTTTAAACATTGATATGGCTTCTTCTATTATGGTTGGCGACAAACTTGCAGATATGCAAGCGGGTAAAGCGGCTCTTGTGGGTACAAATGTGTTAGTAAAAAGCGGCGAACCAGTTACGGATGACGCTATTGCGAGTGCAGATCTGGTGATTAATAGCCTTGCAGACCTGCCAAAAGCCTTAAAAAGCATCACAAAGTAACCATTTTGAGTGATAAATCAGCACTTGGAAATTATTTTAAAAAAAACACTTGCGAGATTTTGGGAGCTCCCTATAATGCGCATCCGTTGTCACGACAAACCGGCTCGAAGAAAACCTCGAAGCCCCGTGATAACAGAGGTGAAGAAAGAAAATAGTTGAAAATAATCGCTTGACTTTCTAAATAAAAAACGTAGTATACGACACCTCGCGACAACGACCTAAAGTCGATAATCAAAAGATTAAGTCGCACCGCTCTTTAACAATTTATCAGACAATCTGTGTGGGCACTCACAGGACACTATCAAAAAAATATTTGATTT
>NZ_JAERJY010000094.1:0-13883 GCF_018257375.1 Providencia sp. JGM181
AGTTTTACCATGGTCAACGTGGCCGATTGTACCAACGTTAACGTGCGGTTTTGAACGTTCAAATTTTTCTTTAGACACGACTCTATTCCTTATGGAGTTCCCTCTTCACGATAAAGAAGGAACTTAAATTAAAGTAGTTAAATCGATAAAAATCGATTATCTAGCGTTACGAGCTTCGATTACAGCTTGTGCAACGTTGTTTGGCGCTTCATTGTACTTCAGGAACTCCATAGAGTATGAAGCACGACCTTGTGTCTGAGAACGCAGGTCAGTAGCATAACCGAACATTTCGGACAATGGTACTTGTGCACGAACAACTTTACCAGTAGGTAAGTCATCCATACCTTCAATCATACCACGACGACGGTTCAGGTCACCAATTACATCGCCCATGTAGTCTTCTGGAGTTTCCACTTCAACTTTCATGATTGGCTCAAGCAGAACTGGTTTCGCTTTTTTGAAGCCGTCTTTAAATGCCAGCGATGCTGCCAATTTAAACGCCAATTCAGAGGAGTCAACATCATGGTAAGAACCGAAATGCAGACGAACACCCATGTTAACTACTGGATAACCAGCTAATGGACCAGACTTCAGCTGCTCTTGCAGACCTTTGTCAACCGCAGGAATGTATTCCGTAGGGATTACACCACCTTTGATTTCGTTGACAAATTCGTAGTCCATTGGCAGACCATCTTTGTCTTTCTTGTCCAGTGGGTACATATCGATAACGACATGACCGTACTGACCACGACCACCAGACTGTTTCGCGTGTTTACCTTCGATATCAGTCACTTTAGCAGTGATTGCTTCGCGGTAAGCTACTTGTGGTTTACCAACGTTCGCTTCAACTTTGAATTCACGACGCATACGGTCAACCAGAACGTCCAAGTGCAATTCACCCATACCAGCGATGATAGTCTGATTAGTTTCTTCATCACTTGATACGCGGAATGATGGGTCTTCTTGAGCCAGACGGCCTAATGCGATACCCATTTTTTCTTGGTCAGCTTTAGTTTTTGGTTCGATTGCAACAGAGATTACTGGCTCTGGGAATTCCATACGCTCCAGGATGATTGGTGCATCAACTGCACATAAAGTATCACCTGTAGTTACGTCTTTCAGACCGATAGCAGCCGCGATGTCACCAGCGCGAACTTCTTTAATCTCTTCACGCTTGTTAGCGTGCATCTGAACGATACGACCAAAACGCTCTTTCTTCGCTTTAACAGCGTTCAGAACGGTATCACCTGAGTTAACAACACCGGAGTAAACACGGAAGAATGTCAGGTTACCAACGAATGGGTCAGTTGCAATTTTAAATGCTAAAGATGAGAACGGCTCTTCGTCACTTGCATGACGTTCAGCTGGAGTATCTTTACCATCGTCCAGAACACCGTTAATTGCCGGTACATCTGTAGGAGCTGGTAAGTAATCCACGACCGCATCCAGCATCGCCTGAACACCTTTGTTCTTAAATGCAGAACCACAGGTAACCAGGATAATTTCGCTAGCAAGAACACGTTGACGTAAAGCACCTTTGATTTCTGCTTCAGTCAGTTCTTCACCGCCCAGATATTTTTCCATCAGTTCTTCTGATGCTTCTGCAGCGGATTCGATCAGGTTGTTGTGCCACTCTTCAGCCAGCTCTTGCATGTCCGCAGGGATATCTTCGTATTCGAAGGTAACGCCTTGGTCTTCATCGTTCCATTTGATTGCTTTCATTTTCAGCAAGTCAACAACACCAGTGAACGACTCTTCTGCGCCAACTGGTAATTGCAGTGGAACTGCAGTAGCTGCTAAACGAGTTTTTAACTGCTCAACAACACGTAAGAAGTTCGCACCCATACGGTCCATTTTGTTAACGAACGCGATACGTGGAACTTTATATTTGTTAGCCTGACGCCATACAGTTTCAGACTGTGGCTGAACACCACCAACCGCACAGTAAACCATTACCGCGCCATCAAGAACACGCATAGAACGTTCTACTTCGATTGTGAAGTCAACGTGTCCCGGGGTGTCGATGATGTTGATACGGTGTGGTTCATACTGCTTAGCCATACCAGACCAGAATGCAGTAGTCGCAGCTGAAGTGATAGTAATACCACGCTCTTGCTCCTGCTCCATCCAGTCCATTGTTGCAGAACCTTCGTGGGTTTCACCGATTTTATGGTTTACACCAGTATAGAACAGAATACGTTCAGAAGTTGTGGTTTTACCGGCGTCGATGTGTGCACTGATACCGATGTTACGATAACGTGCTATGGGCGTTTGACGAGCCATTTTTTCCTCTCTCGTGGGCGTTCAATTCTTCATATAAAGGGCAGCTGAAAGCTACCCTGAGATACATCACTAAGATTGGTAAGAGATTACCAACGGTAGTGTGCGAACGCCTTGTTAGCTTCTGCCATACGGTGAACGTCTTCACGTTTCTTAACAGATGAACCTTTGTTCTCAGCAGCGTCTGATAATTCGTTTGCCAGGCGAAGTGCCATAGATTTATCACCGCGTTTACGAGCAGCATCAACGATCCAACGCATTGCCAGGGCATTACGACGAACCGGGCGAACTTCAACTGGAACTTGGTAAGTTGAACCACCAACACGGCGGGATTTAACTTCCACAGTCGGACGCACGTTATCAAGTGCTAATTCGAATGCGTCAAGTTCAGTTTTACCAGAACGCTGAGCAAGGAGCTCAAGTGCGTTATATACGATTGCTTCAGCAGTAGATTTTTTCCCGTCTACCATCAGGATATTTACAAATTTGGCCAGTAATTCTGATCCGAACTTAGGATCTGGAAGAATTTTACGTTGACCAATTACGCGACGACGTGGCATGGATATGACTCCGTTGTTAATTCAGGTTTGTCCAAAACTCTACGAGAGTATTTTGACATTAAGATTAAAAATGTTTGGCCTTACTTAACGGAAATCCATTAAGCCTTAGGTTTCTTCGCGCCGTATTTAGAACGAGCTTGCTTACGGTCTTTAACACCAGAACAGTCCAGTGCGCCGCGAACGGTGTGATAACGCACACCTGGCAAGTCTTTAACACGACCGCCACGGATCAGGATTACGGAGTGTTCCTGCAAGTTGTGGCCTTCACCACCGATGTAGGAAGATACTTCGAAACCGTTAGTTAAACGAACACGGCATACTTTACGTAATGCTGAGTTTGGTTTTTTAGGAGTGGTAGTATATACACGAGTACATACGCCACGTTTTTGCGGGCAAGCTTCCAGTGCTGGAACGTTGCTTTTCACAACTTTCGAGCTACGAGATTTGCGTACCAGCTGATTAATAGTTGCCATTATTAAAAAAGCTCCTGGTTTTTTTGCTTCGTAAACACGGATTTTGACCTCGTTCGCCAACATGACGATACACGAGGACGCGAAATTTTATTGCCGACTGGCTCAGGTGTCAAGAAATATACAACTTTTAGTGACTTTATAAGGCAAAATGTTGCTTATGAGCTTCAGTTAGCTTTACAAAACCTTGATATGAGATGATAGAAACGCCATCAGCTACCTGATCTTGTAGCCCTCGGGCATGAATATCTGCATCCAAGGCATAGATTTGGACACCGCTATTTTGTAGTTCCTCAAGATATTTGGATTGTGAAACAGCGGCAATCACACCATCTTGGAAAAGCAATATAGCGTCTTCATTGGTGATTAAACGCAATAGCGCGGAGAAATCACATTTAAATGGAGAAGTGGCTAGAGAGTATAGCATAGGCAGGATCCTACTATAGATCAAAATCCGAACACAAGCTCAAAATTTCAGCACAACATCACAGGCAGATAACCGCTCTTGGATCTGCTGGGGTGTTAGGAATTCAGGCGTCACAACCCACTCATTTTGCTGACTAAGGCCTCTTTCCTTTAATGACTCTGAACATAGGTAAATATTTTCAATGTCATAGAGAGGTAAGATTTTGAACGTCGAAATATAGTCTCGGGCTAAAATTTCTTTAGGCTGCTGATGAGCGAGTAATTGGCATACGCCATCTGAAAGGAAGAATACGCTGATTTCCTCTGTCAGCGCCGAGGTCGCTAATAACGCATCCAGTCCTTCGCGCCCACTGGCACTACCATGTGGCATAGTCGTAAAAACAAAGGCGATTTTCTTCACAAGAGACCTTATCTTATAGAGTGACGTCGTTCATGATGTTCAGGTTTAAAACTGGATGGTGCGGTCAGTGGTTAACATGGATTCTGCCAGACTGCCTAAACCGCTCATAGTGAAACTTTCAGATAAATTATAAGCAGATAGCGATAGCGCTTTAGCTTGTTCTTCATCTGTAATACCACGACGTAACCCTGCTGCAACACAGATATTCATTTCACAACCAGACTCTTGTGCTAGCTGGCGCCATGCTTTGACCAGGTCAAATTCATCATTTGCAGGGGAAGTTAAAGCATTGCCATTAAGAACGCCATCTTGATAGAAAAATACCGTCTTCAATAAATGCCCCTCTTTAAGAAGGGCCTTGGCAAATTGATAGGCACTTGCTGATTGTGAAGTGCCGTATGTGGGGCCAGTCACTAACAAACAATAGGTTAGCGGGGTTGTTTTACTCATTCACCACTCTTAAATTGGCGGATATATAAATAGACGGTGTGCTTGGAAATATTCAGGCGGTCAGCCACTTGGTTGATAGCATCTTTGATATCAAAGATCCCTTTTTCGTACAAGTTCAGAACCACTTGTTTATTTTTCGCATTATTAGAAACATTACGGTCATTGCTAACTTCTTCAATGGTGTATTCTAATGTTTGCGCAACTAAATCATCGACTGAAGATGCAAAGTTGACATCTGAAGTCACTTCTTGCTTTTCTTCCGGCACAAAAGACTTAATGATTTCAGAGAATGGCACATCCAAGTTCATGTTGATACACAGTAAGCCGATAACACGTTGCTTACGGTTACGAATCGCAATCGTCACCGACTTCATTAAGTCGCCGCTTTTTGCTTTCGTAAAATAGGCTTTAGAGACATTGGATTCCGCATCCGCCATATCATGAAGCATTCTTAATGCTAAGTCAGTGATAGGGGAGCCAATCTTACGCCCTGTATGCTGACCATTCGCTATTCTCACTGCTGAACATTTGAGGTCTTCTAAAGAGTGAAGAACAATTTCACAATGCTCACCAATTAGCATAGCGAGCCCGTCAACCGCAGCTTCATATGATTTTAAAATTTCGTGGTCAGTCTCAGTAAACGGCTGGTTATCAAGAATATTAATATCACTGAGGTCTTGGGATTGTAATGCATCAGACATTTCAACGTCATCCTTCTAAAGTGTATAAAATTCATCACGTCAACCAATGAGGCATTCATTATTCGACTCATTTGCCTTCATTTTATCGTACATAGTCAACGGATGTGATGATTAAAAATAAAAACGAATCTATTGAAGTTAAAACTCCGAGGCGTTGCCGTCAAGCGAATGAATGCAAGAGAGTATGTTTTATCACAAGTTTTGAAGAATATAAGATTTTTAAATGCAAATTTTTAATCGAGAATGACACAACTCTGCTTTTTTAGCATTGGATTGCGTAACTCAATGAAAAAAGCCCAGAACGAATCTGAGCTTTTTTATTTTTAACTATGTGAAATCTTATTTTGCAGCAGGTTTGATGTCTAATAACTCAACATCGAAGACAAGCGTTGAGTTTGCAGGGATACCTGGAACGCCATTTTCACCGTAAGCTAATTCTGGTGGGATAACTAATGTCATCTTGCCACCTTTCTTCAGGTTAGATAAACCTTCAGTCCAGCCTTTGATCACTGAGTTTAATGGAATAGTCAGTGGCTCGTTACGAGAATAAGAGCTATCGAATTCTGTGCCATCGACTAAAGAGCCTTTATAGTGAACAACAACGGTTTCGTCTTCTTTAGGTTTTGCGCCAGTGCCATCTTTCTCAATTTTGTACAGTAGGCCAGACTTAGTTTTCACTACGCCCTTTTCTTTTGCAAATTTCTCGCGATATTCGTCACCTTTCTTCACGTTAGCTACTGATTCAGCTTTGATTTTATCTTCAGCTGCTTTTTTCACTTGTCCTTCGAATTGACGTAATGTTTCTTCAACTTGAGCATCAGTCATTTTGCTTTTGCCGTTGAATGCATCTTGAACACCAGCCAGTAATTGAGCTTTGTCCAGATTAATACCGATCGATTTTTGCTCTTCTAAAGAATTCTGCATATAGCGACCTAAAGAGGCACCTAATGCGTATGCGTTACGCTCTTCAGCATTTTTGAAAGCGCTCGCTTGTGTTTTTGCTTCTTCTGCCATAACTTGTGGGGCAGTAAAAGCGAATGCTAATGTTGTTGCTAATAGACTTGCCTTAAACAGTGATTTCATCCTAATCTCCGATAGCTATTATTCGAGCCATACGGCTCATTTTTATTGATAGCTGTTCCTTATCTTAAAAAACAAGCTGTCAGTTAACACAAAAAATATAAGAATATCTTAGACCACATTAACAAAAAGAGGTTTCAACGCCTACACCTTTAAATAAAACTTATCTGTTGATTTGTAATGTTCGGTTATTATGATGTTTTTTTCATGGTGAGAACCCATAAGGAGAGTCTAAAATGGATTCATCAGACAATTTTGAACAGCGTTTAGAACTTTTAGAAAGCAAAGTTGCTTTCCAAGAATTGACCATTGAGCAGCTTAACCAAGTGATTACAGAACAACAAATGCAGCTGTCAAAAATGCAAGAACATTTGCGCATCGTTGCGGAGAGGTTGAAAGCTTCGCAATCATCTCACCTTGCCCGCCCTGAAGAAGAGACTCCCCCTCCACATTATTAATCTCTCAGCTATTCGCCTTGATATGAAATTGGGAGATATCAATATCAGGCAATGCCACTTCTTCGGGCTTATTCAATTGAGGAACCCATTCATAGGGAACTCGATAAGCCCGATAAATCATGTTATTCCATGCGTATTGCTCGTCGGTATAAGGGGAAATATATTCCCAAACAATTTTATTTTCCTTGGTAACTTCAATAATTCGTCCATCCGCGCCCTCTGTAATCAGAGTATTACCATTAAGTAATCGTTGCGCACTGCTAACATGCGGACTATAAAATCGAAAACGATTCGTCGGCATTTTAAATCCCTGCTCATTTGCAGAATGCTGCCAAACAATATCTAAACTGATCGGGTCTATCTCCAAGACTCGAGAATAGTCACGACCCGCATTTTTTAATCCATAAAGCGAGGTTGGCGTTGCTTGCCCATAGCCTGCTTGCCAGCCATTATCAAACAGTAAAATATTCCCCGCCCCCGGTAACCCTTGAGGAATAAGATGGGCATGATGTTGACCAATAACCCCCCCTAAATGTTTAACATTATCATGGGTATAATCAGGCCCAATTTGCCATACAATCTTTCTTGTTTCACGGCTGGTAATTCCAATAATATTCGCTTCCCGAGAGCTCCATATTATATTCTCAGGATGAAAATCAGCATTGCCATTATCATAGTGTTTGTTGGGACCAAGCCAAGATAGGCTATTGATATGTAAATAATCCCCTACATCACCAACGATGAGATTAGGATTACGATAAAAGACATTTTTAGCAGTTTCAGAAAAACCGAGTTCCGAAAAGTAATCACTGAACGCCCATGTCCATACAATATTTCCCTGCCAATCAATCTCAACAAAGACGTCATCCAGTAATGGCTTATCTGATATTTGAGGATTTTGAATATTTCGATGGCAAAGTAATAATGTTTTTCCATTATGAACAGGGGATATCAAGTCAGGCGTATAATACCCGACGGGATTTCCTTCTCGTTGAAAATCATGATGCGCCCTTGCAGACCAATATTGTTTTCCGACATCATCTGTCAATGACTCTACACGATCGAAAGACCAAACTTCGTTATTATCCCAATCCCGCTGAACCAGCCGGGTATATTCGCGATATTTATTACCCTCTTTTGGCTTTTCATAACTCAGCAGATTGCCTTGAGGTAACATTTTGCAAGGCACGCCATCACTGTCCTGCCAAACATGAACTTCATTGCCATTCATATCAATAAGCACAGCGCCCTTATTCACCGCTGAGAATAATGTATAACCATTCCATGCTTTATCTGGTCTATAAATTGTTGTTTTTGTAGGGTAAATAGAGGGAGTTCCCATAATAATTTTCCTAGATGATTGAGACTATGGCGCGAGATAAACAAAGAAATTAATCTCGATAAACATCATGGGAATTATAAGATAGAAAAATAACCAATTGATTTATAATAAATTTCAGTAATTACTAAATTTAATGACGGGGAATGCTTGAGACTGAATTTTGAGCAAAAAAAAGCCCAACATAAAAAATGTTGAGCCTACTTTCGAAATAAAAAACGAGTTCGTTTTTTATTGAATCTCTCTTTTAGAGATTAGTGGCAACCACAACCGCCATGCTTGTGACCGTGACCTTCGCCACCACCACAGCAACCGCCTTCTGAACCGTGGCTATGACCGCCACCGCCACAGCAACCACCTTCGTGGTCATGGTCGTGGTCGTGACCATCAGCACCATGGACGTGGCCATGAGCGATTTCTTCTTCAGTTGCTTCACGGATAGCCATGACTTCAACATTAAATTTCAGGTTTTGACCTGCTAACATATGGTTACCGTCAACGATAACTTCATCGCCTTCGATGCCAGTGATTTCAACTGGAACTGGACCCATGTCAGTATCCGCTAAGAAACGCATACCCACTTCCAGCTCATCAACGCCCATGAATACATCTTTCGGTACGCGTTGAACTAAGTTGTCATCATATTGACCATATGCATCGTCTGAAGCGACTTCAACATCGAAATGTTCGCCAACTTCACGACCTTCTAATGCTTTTTCCAGACCAGAAATTAAAGAGCCACGGCCATGCAGATAGTCCATTGGCGCATTTGCCGGGGACTCATCAACTAAAACACCGTCTTCTGTTCTTACTTGGTAAGCTAAGCTTACAACCAAGTCTTTTGCTACTTTCATGACATCTCCTACGACCCGTAAGGGAAAAATTTTTGCCAATTGTACCGGAAAACAATTGTGCTGTATTGAGAATTGACAAAATTCTCTTATTCTGGGGTAAAAATTCCAATAACTTGTTCTTGCTTTCTCACATGCTCAGTCGCATCGCCTTCAGCTTGACGTTGTTGATCCCCGCAATTGACACATTCAACCACATCAATTTTATCTTCTCGCCACATCATTAAGGTGTCTTGAGACTTGCATTTAGGGCAGGTTGCCCCAGCAATAAAACGCTTACGTGTTGCTGCCATTTTTCTACCTTACTGTTCATTATTCCAGCTGTGCGGTTGGCGATTTTCTCTTTGCATCTCTTTTTCGAAAAGTTCGTTGAGTTCACGCCGCGCCTCTTTAATACGCGAAATTTGCCCGCTATCGCTATTCTCATTTTCAGGAATGATATCCCTTAACATACGCATATCAAGCCGGCGAAAATGCTGTTTTGCACGATAAGCTTTATGAGGATGCATACCTGTACTAATCAGTGCCTTACTTCCCATTTCTAACGCGCTTGAGAAGGTTTCACGGCTAAAGTCCGTCACGCCGCTGTGCAGTAATTCGTGAGCCTCTAAACGCCCTTTTGCACGGGCAATAATATGCAAGTTCGGGAAGTTTTCTTGGCAAATACGCACAATTTCCATCACCTCTTCAGGAACGTTGCTGGTAATCACAATGGCTTTGGCTTTATCCGCTCCCGCTGAGCGTAGAAGTTGTAGTTCTCGCGCATCCCCATAATAAACGGTGTAACCGTAGCGGCGCATGGTACTAATCGCGGTAACATCTTGTTCAAGCACCGTAATATTCACTTTGTTCGCCATCAATAGACGACCAACCACCTGCCCCATTCGTCCAAATCCCACTAAAATCACATGAGGATTGGTATCTTCCACAAACGGTTTTTCGGTAGAAGTTGGTTGTTGATTATAACGGCGGTTGAGATACGCATCTATCAGCTGCATCACAAGTGGCGTTGTCATCATCGATAGCGTCACCACCACCAACAATAAATCCATTTGCCTTTCATCAATCACGCTAGCTCCGAATGCCGTGGCATAAATCACAAAGGCGAACTCACCACCTTGGCTAAGCACCCCTGAGAATTGCGCTCGGGCGCCTGTACGTAAACGTGCCACAAATCCCAGCACATATAAGACAAGCGCTTTCACAGCGACCAGCACCAAAACTGCCAATAAAACTTGAGGGAGATAAGCCCACAATACTTGTAAATTTAATGACATACCGACGGAAATGAAAAACAGCCCCAGCAGCAAACCTTTAAACGGCTCGATATTGATTTCAAGTTCATGACGAAATTCCGTCTCAGCGAGCATCACCCCCGCCATAAACGTCCCCAAGGCCATTGAAAAGCCAAGGCTTTCCATTATCAATGCGGAACCCAGTACGACTAACAACGCCGCTGCGGTAAAAATTTCATGCACGCCCGATTTCGCTGCAAGCCTAAATAATGGACGTAGTAAATAACGTCCGACAATCCATAACCCTGCAAACGCCACCACTTTCAATCCAATTTTGTACCAATCACTGCTTCCCGTATCACCTGCCAACAGCGGAATCAGCGCCATAATCGGGATCACAGCCATATCTTGGAACAGTAGAACAGAAAAGCCAAGCTGCCCACTTTCTTGGTTGGACATCCCTTTTTCATTCATTAATTGCAGAGCCATTGCCGTGGAGGACATCGCCATTCCCAGCCCACCAACCACTGCTGCCTGCCAAGAAAACTGAGCAAGGATCAGGATACCTGCCATCAAAGCTGCGGTCACAACCACTTGAATGGTGCCGACACCAAAAATCGACCGACGCAACTCCCACAATTTCGAGGGCTTCAGTTCCAACCCAATCAAAAACATTAAGAAGACAACACCCAGCTCCGAGAAATGCAGAATGTCATCCACATTGCGAATAAAGCCCAATACAAATGGACCAATCGCAATCCCTGCCAGTAAATAACCTAACACTGCACCCAAACGGATTTTTTGGGCAATCGGCACCATCACCACACCGGCGCATAAAAATATGATCACCGATTCAAATAGATTTAATTCATCCATTTGAAATGTCTCCCGTATTGAGGGGTTGTCTTATCCATTGCTTATACTCTTCAACCATTTGCTGTAACTGTTGTGGGCTCTGCCGACGGGCAGAATAGATAATGTTCGGCTCCATCCAGTGCATATCACACATCAATGAGGTCAACTCAAATGGACGAAGGATTTCAGATAATGGATAACGATTATAGCCACCATATTGGTAAGCTTCTTCTGGCTCTCCAGTGGTAATAATCGAACGCCAATATTTGCCTTTCAGTTTTTGGTATCCTTGGTCTGTGGCAAATCGGCGAGTCAGAACTTGGTCAAACCACTCTTTTAATAGCGCGGGACAACTATAAGTATACAGCGGGTGCTGAAACACGATGACATCATGCTGGCAAAGCAGCTTTTGTTCTGCGGTGACATCAATAAAATAATCGGGATATGTTGCGTATAAATCGTGGATAGTGACATTGTCAAAATCGCGTACTGCATTTAACAACAGGCGATTAGCAACAGATTCATGGGGGTCTGGGTGAGCATAGACCACGAGCACTTTTGGCGTATTTGACATCTTTCCCTCCTCAAAGGCGTGTCAGGCGGATAATTTTCCGTTACCATGCAGCCTGCTAAATGTACTTTAAGCTTAATATATTTCAGTAATAACTTTATTATTCGAATATATCTAACTCAATAATTTAACATATTTTCAATAGACGGTTTCTATGATTGTTTTCTCTTCATTACAAATTCGCCGAGGTGTACGTGTTCTGCTGGACAATGCAACTGCGACTATCAATCCGGGGCAAAAAGTCGGATTAGTGGGTAAAAACGGCTGCGGAAAATCCACACTGCTGGCACTGTTAAAGGGTGAATTGCAAGCGGAAGCAGGATCAGCAACCTTTCCAAGCAATTGGTCTATGGCATGGGTGAACCAAGAAACCCCAGCCCTTGATGTACCTTGTATTGAGTATGTGATTGACGGCGATCGCGAGTTTCGCGCCTTAGAACATAAGCTCCAACAAGCGAACGAGAAAAATGATGGCCACGCTATTGCCGTCATTCATGGGCAATTAGATGCTATTGATGCGTGGACAATTCAGTCCCGAGCAGCGAGTTTGCTACATGGTCTTGGCTTTAGCCAAGCACAGCTACAGTCTCCGGTAAAATCATTCTCCGGTGGGTGGCGTATGCGCCTGAACCTTGCGCAAGCCCTACTGTGCCGCTCCGATTTATTACTTCTCGATGAACCGACGAACCACTTAGATTTAGATGCGGTGATTTGGCTGGAAAAATGGCTTAAAAGCTATTCTGGCACACTGATTTTGATTTCCCATGATAGGGACTTCCTCGACCCAATCATCGACAAAGTGCTGCATATCGAGCAAGAAACTATGTTCGAATACACAGGCAACTACTCTTCATTCGAACGCCAACGAGCCACTAAACTGGCGCAGCAACAAGCCTTGTATGAAAGCCAACAAGCTAAAGCCGCCCACTTACAAAGCTATATTGACCGCTTTAGAGTGCAAGCCACCAAAGCTAAACAGGCACAAAGCCGAATTAAAATGCTCGAACGCATGGAGATGGTCGCCCCTGCCCATGTGGATAACCCATTCCATTTCTCATTCCGTCAACCGGAAAGCCTGCCGAATCCATTATTAAAAATGGAAAAAGTCAGCGCAGGTTACGGCGAAAAAGTGGTGTTAGAATCCATCAAATTAAATTTAGTTCCGGGTTCTCGCATTGGGTTACTCGGCCGTAACGGTGCCGGTAAATCCACACTAATCAAAATGCTAGCAGGTGATTTAGCTCCATTACACGGTGAAATCTCACTCGCTAAAGGGATCAAACTGGGGTATTTCGCCCAGCATCAATTAGAATATTTGCATGCGGATGAGTCCCCATTACAGCATCTTGCTCGCCTTGCGCCAGAGCAAACCGAGCAGCAATTACGTGATTACCTTGGCGGCTTTGGTTTTAAAGGTGACCAAGTGACGGATCCTAGCGGACGTTTCTCCGGTGGAGAAAAAGCCCGCTTAGTATTAGCTCTAATTGTCTGGCAGCGCCCTAACTTACTGTTACTCGATGAGCCAACCAACCACTTAGATTTGGATATGCGCCAAGCACTGACCGAAGCGTTAATGGCTTTCGAAGGCGCATTGGTTGTGGTTTCCCATGATAGGCACTTACTGCGCACGACCACCGATGAGCTGTATCTGGTTCATGGCGGAAAAGTCGAGCAATTTGATGGCGATCTTGAGGATTACCAACAATGGTTAGCCGAGCAGAACAAAATGG
Organism: Providencia sp. JGM181; assembly: GCF_018257375.1. Taxonomy (NCBI): domain Bacteria; kingdom Pseudomonadati; phylum Pseudomonadota; class Gammaproteobacteria; order Enterobacterales; family Morganellaceae; genus Providencia; species Providencia sp. JGM181. Next base: position 13,407 of record NZ_JAERJY010000094.1, read on the forward strand.
AGCTACAGCAAGCTCGTGATCTGCTTGATAAAGAAAAACCAGCCAGCACATCAACCGTGACGGCGCAAGATAGAAAAGACCAAAAACGCCGTGAAGCCGAATTCCGTCAGCTGACCCAGCCTATCCGTAAAAAAATCACGGAGCTGGAAAAGAAAATGGAAAAACACTCTGCATCATTAGCTGATTTAGAGGCGAAGTTATCCGATGCTGCCATTTATGAGCAAGATAAAAAAGCGGAGCTAACTGACTGTTTGAAAAAGCAGACTGAGCATAAATCAGCCCTTGAAGACGTTGAAATGGAATGGATGGATCTGCAAGAGCAGTTAGAAACTATGACCAATGAGTTTGAAGCGGGTTAATTCGTAATAGTCTTTCAATAATAACCCTTTATTAAAATCAGACGAATAAAGGGTTTATCTTTCTATAGAGATAAATACTACCCAATAATATTGATTTACCTGATTCACTATCACAAAT
>NZ_JAERJY010000095.1:0-13880 GCF_018257375.1 Providencia sp. JGM181
GAGGCGGCTGAAGGCGCGCAAATGATCCTTGCCGTACAAAATAATCTGAAGCTGTTTTATCGCCCTGCGGGATTACCGGAACATCATCTCGACAATATCGCTGAGCAGCTGCAATTTCAGCGTACAAAAAATACGCTAACCCTGAAAAATCCGACGCCTTTTTATGTCACGCTAGCGTCACTGTCGGTGGGGAAAAACGCTCTGAATTTAAGTTCCTCACGCATGATCCCCCCTTTTGGGGAGGCGCAATGGCCCCTTGATGCCAGTCATGTCGCAAACGACATTCATTGGCAGCTCATGGACGACGATGGCGGAACCGACACAATGAGAACACGCCAACTCTCAGCAATGTAACCGCACCATACAGATAAACACATTCACCCGATGCGCATTGGCAACGGGGGGATTCTTGCATTCGCAAGATAAAGGAAGACCATGAAAAAAGCCCATAAAATTGCTGAACACCAGCCAAAAAATCCTTTTTTCCGTTATCACCCGCTGGCGTGTGTATTGCTATTTGCAGTCGCTCCAACACAGGCCGAAGATTACTTTGATCCCAGTTTTTTAGGGGTGGTGGGTGAAAACACAGACGTGGATTTATCCGCCTTCTCACAAGCCGGTGGCGTTGCTGAAGGGGAATACACCGTTTCCGTATTTGTGAACCAACAAGATGTGGGGCAATTTACGCTGAATTTTATCAAAAATGCCCACGGTGAAATCGCACCGGAATTAACCCCTGAGCAGCTCGACACCTTTGGGGTCAATGTGTCGCAAATTCCTGTCCTGAAAGACTTACCTAACGGCGAGTTTATTTCAGATTTAGGCGCGCTGATCCCACAAGCGACAACGCGATTAGATTTGTCACGCTTGCGATTAAACATCAGCGTGCCGCAAGTGGCGATGCAATCTCAAATCAATCGTAATGCCGATCCGTCATTATGGGACGATGGTATTCCTGCGCTTATGGCGAACTATAACGTCAGTGCGGGTCGCACTACGAGCCGCTATGATCACGGCAAAAAAAACCAAAATACCAACGTCTTTGCGTCTGCACGCTTGGGTGCCAATGCGGGGCCATGGCGTCTGCGCAGTAACCTCACCCATTCCCGTTTCGAATACAGCGGAAGCGAGAACCAATCGGCGACGACCAACACCCAAACCTACTTCTCCAATACCACCCTATCACGGGATATTCGGGCATTACGCTCGACATTGTTAGTGGGTGAAAGCAGCACGGGCAGCGATGTGTTTGATGGTGTGCCTTTTAAGGGCGTGCAGCTGACTTCTAACGAGCAGATGCTGCCAAGCCAATTACGCGGCTATGCGCCGGCGATCAGTGGCGTCGCCAACAGCAACGCCCGCGTCACTATCCGCCAAAATGGCAATATCGTGTATGAAGCCTATGTGGCGCCGGGTCCCTTTTATATCAATGATATCCAACAAGCGGGCTTATCCGGGGATTATGACGTCACAGTCACCGAAGCCGATGGCGCTGAGCGCCAGTTTGTAGTTCCCTACTCATCTTTACCCGTGATGCTACGCCCCGGCGGCTGGAAATACGAAGTGTCCTCCGGTCGTTACAATGGCAACTTGACCACCAGTTCACGCCGCTCTGACTTTATTCTCGGTACCGCTGTCTATGGGCTGCATAACGATGTCACGGTGTATGGCGGCGCCTTGCTGGCAAAAGATTATCAATCTCTGAGTGTGGGAACGGGGGTCTCTTTAGGTGACTTCGGTGCCGTCTCCACGGACGTCACTCACTCATCGGCGAAATTTACTTATTCCAACCCCGTAGCTAGCTCTAGCGAGCGAAAAACCGGGCAATCCTACCGTATCCGTTACTCAAAAAGCTTAATGGCAACCGGCACGTCGGTGGATTTAACCGCATTACGTTACTCCACGGAGCATTTCTATAATTTCAGCGAATTTAACAGCCAAGGTTATCGCCTTGAAGAGGGTCTTAGCCCGTGGACTTTACAGCGCCGTCGTAGCAGCTTCCAAACCCAACTCAGCCAACAGATGCAACAGTATGGCTCACTGCATTTTCGCGCTAACCGTGATGATTACTGGGGCAGCAGTCGAACCTTAACGGGCTTATCAATGGGCTACAGTAACAGCTTTAAAGGGATCAGCTACGGTGTGAACTACAATATCGACCGCGTAAAAGACAGTCGCAATCACTGGCCGGAAAACCGCCAGCTCTCTTTTAACTTAAGCGTGCCGTTCAGTGTGTTTACCCAAGACCATGATTTACAGTCGATTTATGCCACCTACTCCATGAGCCATGACCAAAACGGTCGTACCCAAAATAATAGCGGTCTGAGTGGCAGCTTTATGGATGGCAAGCTGTCTTATGGCGCGTCACAAAGCTGGGGAAATAAAGGGCAAATTGCGAACACCAACCTGAATGCGGGCTACCAAGGCGATAAAGGCAGTATCAGTACCGGTTATAGCTATAGCAATAATGCCCAGTCAATCAATATGAATGCCAGCGGCGGCGCCTTGCTTCATTCAGAAGGGCTGACGTTAAGTCGTTCGATGGGGGACTCTGTCGCACTGATCAGTGCACCGGGTGCCGAAGGCGTCAGTGTTAATGGCGGAACGGCCGTGACCGATTGGCGAGGCTATGCCGTGGCGCCTTATCTGTCCGACTATAACAAAAACAGCATTGGCTTAGACCCAAGTACGTTACCTGAAAACGTCGATTTACCGCAATCCAATACCAACGTTTACCCCACCAAAGGCGCGGTGGTGAAAGCCAGTTTCCGTACCCGTATCGGCTATCAAGTGTTAATGACCTTAAAACAGGGTGCCAAATATGTGCCATTTGGGGCGATTGCCACCTTAATTTCCGATAGCAACGCTGACAACATTAGCAGCATTGTGGGGGATGCAGGGCAGGTGTACCTGACGGGGTTACCAGAAACAGGAGAATTGTTGGTGAAGTGGGGAGAGACAGCCGCACAGCAATGTCAGGTGAAGTTCGATTTGCGCCATGTTGACGTTTCAGCCGATATGCCAATCCGCCAAGTCTCTTATCGCTGTGTGAGTGGGCAACAGCAGGCTCAGCCTGTGGTATCGAATACATCCCAAACTGCTCTGCAGGTACCTGCTCCAATGGAAAACATCGAATCTTTACATCAAACACCCAATAAAACACGTTGGTTACAGTCACCAGCAGGAGAAAAATAATGAAATTGAACAATCAAAAACGCTGGGGAAAAGTGTGGTCAGCCGCAGCAGGTTTAATTATATACAATGTATTTACAGCGGTTAGTTACAGTAATACATTCCCAAGTAACCCAGAGTTTAAAAATTTGGGATTAGTATGGGAAGGTTCTGAAGTGTCTAAATCAGAGAGTATGAGTGGGACAAACTATATAGGAGGTAATATTCACGGAAAAGTTTTATCCAATATTGACGGAAGCTCTTGGGGTTCCGTTGATGGCTATTATGGTGTAGTCCTTGAGCCTGGTGTGGTATTCACATTATCCGGAGACTCTAATGCTAAGGCAGGATCTTATGAAATAAATGTTAAGTATAATAATAAAAGTGACCCGACCGCCGCCTCCAGGCTATATAACCTTGAAACTACAACAAATTCGGGCTTATATAAATATAGAGCTGTATTTGCAGAAAAATATCTGTATCAGCAACAAAGTAGTCAAACCCAATATTTTACAGCCACTAAACTACGAGCATCTCTATACCTAAGTAATTCCGTAAAACCTAATAAGACGTATTCATATAATGGTGAGATTTGGCTGGAAGTTGGTTTGATGAGAATTTATCTTGTGAAAAACCCATCTTTTACCTTTGCACCACCAATTCAATGCACCATCAATACTCCACCTAAAATTGATTTTGGTAAAGTCAACATTTGGGATTGGGAAGGCAATACCACTGGTACACCAGGAGGGGCTCGTAAGGATGTTTTAGGTGTAGTTGATGGGAATTTTACGATCAACTGCACTGGAGATAATGGTGCTCATGCTCCCGCTAAATTAACACTTAAGGGAAACACTCAAGGTTATACAAACGACTTAAAAATGACGATGGATGCCACTGGAGAGGTGGCACCTGCGACCATACGAGCCTCCATTAAGTCTCTTTATCCCCCTTGCGATAGTAACGGTGTAAATTTTGGTCTAACAACCGGTAAGCCCCTCGCACATATCGTTGATTTAGGTGAGCTCACCGTTGGTCCACATCAAGTCCCTTACCGTTTTAGCCTTTGCGCACTTGGAGAAGGTTTTAAATCTGGCGCCGCATCTGCCACCGCCACCGTCACTCTTGACTGGGAATAATCTGCCTAACCGCTTAGTGGTTTTCACCACAAACCACTAAGCCTTTATCATTCAACGATGAGAATGCCATGATAGCCATTCACCGCCACTGCGTTTTCACCTTATTGCTCATGGGAATGTCGCTTCTGTTGTGCCGCCCTGCGCTGTCAGCAGTATCTCCAACATCCTTGGAACAAATTCACGACCTGGGTGTGCAATCCATCAATGGAGATGGCGTCCCTATCGACCTCGCCAAAGGGCGTTACTATATTCAGCAATCCGCATTGCAGGGGTATTCCCTCGGTCAGTACCATTTAGGAATTCTGTTTTTCACAGGTGAAGGAGGTCCTCAAAACTCAGCCTGCGCAATTTGGTGGCTGGAAAAAGCCATCGCCGCAAATAATGAAGTGCGTAAAAGAGCGCAACAGGCATTGCATGACATTCAGGAAGATATCACGGTCGCCACTGAAGCGGTTGATGAACAACGTTGCCAACAATATTCGTACAACTTAGTCAGCCTACCGATGACCGAGCCCGTTCACGCTGAACCGCAAGTTAACGTTATCGAACTCTCCGCCAAGGGAAATCATGCGCTACTGGAGGTTTTAAACAACCATCGACCGCACCGGATTTATGCCACATTGCGCCTATTGCAAAAGGAACTAACGAAAATATGGCAACCTATTGCCGAGCACCGTGAACGCTTAATGCTCGCCGCTGCACATAAAGCCCATATTCAGCAACAAACAGCACTAGCGGTAAATGAAACCGTTTCTGACGAACCGACTGAAGTGATCATTACCCTTGTATTGCCGCCGTCAGAACAAAAAGGTGAAACTGAACAAGTAGAATTAATGCCAATCAACACGCCTAGCAAGCCAATAGAGGTGACGATTCCGGTGGCGAAACAAGCCCCTGTGCATGCTAATTTAGGTAGCGATATTCGTTCAGCGCCACCTCGCCATTACACATTACAATTAGGCAGCGCAAGCAGCCCTGAAGGACTTTATGAACGTGCTCGTCGACATAAATTACGTAATTATTTGGTCTATGAAACAGTGAGAAATAACCGCCAATGGTATGTATTAGTGTATGGCGAATACCCAACGCTCCGAGCCGCAAAACACGCCATACCAAGCTTACCCTCTGCATTTCAACGGGATAAACCGTGGGTGCGCAGCCTGCAACATGTTCAATCTGAGCTAAACTAACCCACTGTTAGGTAGACAGTTAGGTAGGCGGCTATCGCTTACCTAACTCCTTCTCCTGTTCCCATTCGCTTTAAAAACCGCTGCTGATAACGCCACAAGGTTTTGGCATCGACACAGTGATAATCCATACCAAACTGTGCGGCGGTTTGCTGAATAATACGGGCGAGCGCGGGGTAATGCCGGTGGTGCCAATTGGGAAATAAATGGTGGGTAAGATGTAAATTCAGCCCACCGAGCCAATATGTCAGGCACTTCGGCGTGGTTTGCCAATCATAGGTTGTTGAGAATGTATGGGTATAAAACCCTTGCTCCATACGCCCTGAATCTGGCGCGGTATAAAAAGTGGCTTTCGCCCAGTGAGTGCCCAAAATCAGCACCACAAAAATAAATGACGCGAACATTTGGCTAAGCAGATAAACACCCAACAATGTGCCAATACCGATGCCATACGGGGATAACACCCAATAGGGTAATAATATGGCCAAGGCAAGATGCAGGCTCTTACTCAGAAAAAATACCCCAATACCTTTCGCACCTTGATAGCGCATTTTTGGCGCGACGCGGGTGAAATGAAAACGGTCAAACCAATCGTAGCCCCAAATCAGCGCGGGAAACGTCATTGCCGCTATCAACGGCCAATACAAATGCTGCCAACGCATAAACGGATACCAGCGTTGGTATGGAGTTTGGCGCAGTAAAAAATTCTCTTCAATATCCAGATCATAATCACGAACATTAGTATGGGAATGGTGAAAAACAATGTGCCGCACACGCCAACAATCAGGATCTAACCCTAAAGGAATTGTCACCCAAAAGTTCACAATCCGGTTAAGTGCTCCTCGCTGAAAAACGGCGTTATGGGAGGCATCGTGCACCATATTAATCGCCAACAATAAGGCAAAGAAAATAAATAGCGGATAACCCACAAAAAACAGTATTCCACCTTGGGAGCTGAGCATTAGCCCGTAGCTGCCTAAGCACACCAAAATCAGCGTCAAACTCTTGAGATAAACCCTGCCATCGGCAAAGCGGTGATCGCCTTTTTCTTGCAGATACCCCTTCGCCGCTTGCTGCAATGCACGGTGAAAAGCCAAGTCATCCCGCTGGCAAAAAGCGAGGGGCGGTAATGGCTTAGGCTTGTACATCACGTCTATCCACAGGCGTTGTTCCTACGCCCATTAGCACAGCAGCACTGTGCAACCATAATAGCGTACCCACCACTAGCCAGAATGGCGTCAACCAGCCTGCAATGATGATCAATAACAGCATCATGCTAGCCACCACAAACCAGCTCCATTTTCCCCAACCATAACCGCTCGATAAGCCAGACAACGCGACAGTCCCCGCCGCCAGCAGCAGAAATAACCCAATTTGCTCAAGGGTCGTTCCATTAAAACCGTAACCATAGCGATACACATAGCCAATCACCAACGTGAACAACAGCAATGTCCCGCCTACAAGCCCCATTTTTCCAATGTGATAACGAGGCGAATGGGCCGGTTTATTCGTTTTTTTCACACCCAGAATACGCAAGAATGGGCGATTACTGTCTATCAGTGGGTTTTCGGTAGCAGCTTCACCACCGATACCGTATTGATGCGGTGTTTCAGGAGATTCAGAAAACGTCCCAAACAGCTTGTCCCAAATAATAAAGCTACCGCCAAAATTACGATTGGCGTACCCACCCGTTTTTATATGGTGAACCCGATGATGATGCGGCGTCACCATCCATGATTCCAGCCATTTAAAACGGGGAATTAACCCGCTATGGTTAAAAAATTGAATCGTATAATGAAGCACAGATATCGTCATAAAAACAGTGAGCGGCACGCCCATCAACGCCAATAACAGAAAGAACGGAATCGAAGTGAGTGAGGAATACCACGAATTACGTACCCCTAATGAGAGATTAAAATGCTCCCCTTGATGGTGCACCACATGCACGGCCCACAAAAGACGGTAACGATGGTGCAAACGATGTAGCCAATAAAATCCTAAATCCCAAGCAATTAACGTAAACAACCACACCAACCACGTTGGCCAGCTATCGGTAAGACCAAAAGAAAAATGCGTGACCACAAAACCGTAGCAAAATAGTTCTAATCCACGGAACAGCCACAGCATGATATGCCCGGAATTAAGGTTAAAAACCACATCTTGCCAACTGAATGAAACGCGCTTTTGGCGAGCAATAATCAGCGCTTCCACCATCACAATCAACACCATAAAGATAATGGGAAATGTCAGTTCATTCATCGCACTCTCCGTGACGGATTAGCCGCCCATAAGCGAACAACCGTTATCGCTATCCACGCACAAACCGCACCGCCAACCACATCAATAAATAGGTGCCGCTTGAGCATTAAGACAGAAAAAATAATCATCAACGCCCAGAATAGCCACAAGAGGTTTCTCAAAAATTGGCCTTTTCGACACAACGCCCCCCATGCAATTAACGTCAACGATACATGGAGCGAAGGCAGCATATTTTGTGACGTATCCACCTGCAATAACCCGGCAAGTGCCTGCTGAGTCAATCCACTCCCTATATTTTGAGGAAATTCGGCTGTGGTTGGATAAATCAAATACACCGCGCCAGACAACACCGCACAGAGGATCATCTGCCACATTAACGGCTTCACTTTTTCTGCGTAACTCAGCAGATAACCGCAAGGAATAAAAAGGAAAAATGAGAGATAAAGCCATATCGCATTTGGCGAATAACCGATGACATCATCAATTATCGTGGGGGAAATAACGTGCGCGGAGGAATAAATATGCCCCGTCAATGAGTAGATAAACCCAACGCATCCCCAACCTAATAGTAAATACCCCACGCGCTGCCACACTGACATCGACGTTATCATGATACCTCCCGCATGATCCGCCGACGCTTAATTGCCATCTCTGTCACAGGCAAGGCGGTATTGAGCTGCCATTGAAGATGCTCAGTCACTGCGCCTTGCAGTTCAAAGTAGTCAGTTAGTGCTTGCTTACATCCTAATAGTACCGCTTCTTCACAATCCGCGGATAAGGTGAATAACTGCCCCTGTTGATGAAGTCGGTAATCAGTTTCTGTCGGTAACGTATTACACATCACTCGGTTACAGGCGTCCGCAAACAGGGTTATTGGTTCACCTTGTTGATTGGTTAACACCAATTGGTCATCGCTGCGCCCTTCGATGCGTTCAATGGCTATTTGCGCATCACCGCAGGGGCATGGGGTCTCTTTAACGACCAAGATATCATCCAGTTGATAACGCACTATGGGCTGAGTTTGCCGCGTAAAGTCGGTGATAATCGGTGAAAAACGGCGTTCATCAATCCACTGCTTTTCAATATGCAAAAAAGCTTCATTCAAATGCAATGTGCCATGAGGGCAGGTGCAGCCAAGAAAACCTTCCGTCGCTTGGTACACTTCGCCCACATCTGCAAAAACAGTTTTTAGCAGGGCTTTATCATCAGCATTTAGCACTTCTGCCACTGATATCACCCTTTTTGGGGTTAGTGAGCACTCATTTCGTTGCTGGCGCTTTGCAATTTCCACCAGCACCTGCGCAGGGGCAACAATAATGGTAGGCTGCCATTGATTAAGCTCAGCAAGATGCTCATCAAAATCTCCTAGTAAGTCGTAAAACTGAAATGAGAGCCAGCGGTTATTCACACTTTCATATAAGTTATTGTTTGCACGTAAAAACAATGCAACGCGCTCTCCGGCAAATAACCCATCCGGCAGCATCTTAGCGAGCATGGTTCCCGACCAGCGCGCTTGCTCGTCAGGGCTGACCACAAACACCCCGCGTTTTCCTGATGTCCCAGACGATAGCCCCACACTGAATTTCCCCACTGTTGGGGAAAAATCTCGGGAAGATTCGCTCTGTTTTGCGCAGGCAAGCAGCTCATCCACTTTCAGCCCTTGGGTGTTCATGCGGTCAAAATGCTGCATCATCAAGGCTTTGTTCATCACAGGCCACTGAGTAAGTGCTTGCTCACAATATGCCGAAAAATAGGGACTGCGCCGTAAAAAACGCTGCATAAATGCCGATAATTTTCGCTGTTGATATCGTTCTAGCGCTGCGCTATCCGTAAAACGCAGTCGGCGAGCCTGCCAGTAATACCACAGAATTTTCAGCAATTTCACAGCTCGCCCTCATGGCACAGTTGGATCGGGATCTGTCGCTTATCAATCTGATGCAATTTATTGAGCGTGTCGTAATAGGCTTGGCTGTCATCCATAATTAAATTCGCCACCGCCATTGGTCCGCGTAATTCTCGGTAATTCGTTGGTGACCATGCTGCATCCCCCGCCAGCAAGATCCAGCCATCATTCGTCGCCACGCATAACCCAGTATGCCCCGCAGCATGACCTGGTAATGGCACCGCAATTAAGGTTTTTTCTGGGTTTATTGCGTAGCCAAATCCTAATTCGGCTAAGTCTTCAGGGAGCTCAATACGCTCAAAACCTTCATAAAATCGTGCTCTTTCTTCGAAATCTTCAGGGATCAACCCACGCACAAAGGCTTTACGTAATGCAGAAAACCCAGTTAGATTGCGCGTTTTTTGCCACCCTTCCCCCGAACAGATTAATGGCACAGAAGGAAAATCCCGTAGCCCCGCAATATGGTCGCCATGGAAATGGGAAATAATTACGCCTGTAATATCAGCAGGCGTGATGCCATCCGCCTTGAGCTGAGAAACGAGAGCATCTTTGGTATCAAAATAAACCGGCGTAACCGCTCGATACAACCGAATGATCCCCTCACGGGTATGGTCATAAAAGTGATCGGCATACCCCGTATCAAATAGCCAACGCTGGTCATGCCCCTCAATCAGCCATGCCCGCGCGGGGAATTTACACGCTTTCATACTCGCACCTTTGAGGGCAACACAGCCGGGATGGGTGCAATATCCCACTTCAAATACCCGAATGTTCATCATGGTTTGCCCTCTTGATTTTCGTTAAGCCATTTTACAGTGCGTGAGATGCCCTCCGCCATGGAATAGCGTGGGATGTAACCGAGCTCTTGTTGAGCGCGTTGATTGTTTAAAATCATCGTAAAATAAGCGGCACCGAGGCTATAACGGGTTAATAACGGTTCTTTTCGCTGCATAATTGCCAATTTTTCTAAGCAGAACGCCACTCCGTATAATAGCGAATAAGGAGCTGATTTAATCTGGCACTCAGTGCCTGTTTGGGCAAATAGCATTTTTAATGTGGTGGCTAACGGTTGAGGATCTTGGTTAGTAATATTAAATATCGAGCCACTTTTTAACGGCTTTTGGGTTGCCAACATCATCGCATCCACCACATTTTCAACGTAGGTCAAATCGAAGGCGTTTTCTCCCCCTGCTGGCAGCACCAATTTGCCATGACGGGCGCGGACTTGCGCCATCAAACGTGGCAATAAAACCCGATCATGCGCGCCAAATAATCCTCGAGGGCGCAAAATCACAAAGGTGGTTAAGGGATAATTCGGCACTATCTTGGCAATTTCTTGCTCGGCAAGGAACTTCGTTCGCGCATAATCATTGGCAAATTGCGTGTTATTCGTTGATTCGAAAATATTGTGCTGGTGGGTAAAATTGAAATAGATTGCAGGGGTGGAGATATGCACAAACCGCTCGATGCCTTGCTCTGCCGCAGTTTGTGCTAAGGTTTTTGTGGCTTGCCAATTAATGGCTTCAAATGCGTCACGCGCACCCCATGGTGCGGACAATGCAGCGCAGTGCCAAATTGCCTGACACCCCGCCATCAATTCCCGCGCGGTTTCCGGTGTTAATGTTGCCAGTTCTACGGGAATAAATGTCGCCCCCGCATCCGTTAATTCCTGACCAATGGCTAAATCACGCCCGCAAGCCACCACCTGATGCCCATCACGTAGCAAGATTTCTGTGGCATTGCGCCCAAGCCCGCTGGTCGCACCTGTGACTAAGATTTTCATGGTATAAGAACCAGTGCGGATAACGCTAAACCGGCTGCGGTTCCTACCAGCATTACGTGGGATTTGCCATAAAAACGGTCGGTAATAATGGCTTCATGCAGCGCGGAAGGAATTGATGCCGCGACTTGGTTGCCGTGTGTGGCATAGATATCGACTAACTGCTCGGCGGTAACACCCAGGCGTTTACGCATATGTTCCAAGGATAAGTGGCTCGCTTGATGGGGAACCACCGTATCAATCTGCGCTAAGCTCACTCCCGCTTGAGACAGTATTCTCTCCATAAAATCCTCAACCATGGCGGATGCCATCTTGAATAGCGGTTTGCCTTTCATGTGGAATAAGAAATCGCTCGGCTCCATCCCTGAACGTGGATTACGACGAGTGCCCCCCGCGCGAATTTCACAGAGATCTAATCCTTCAGGATAGGTTTCCAGACGAAATGCCAAAATGCCGCTATTCCCATCACCGCGCTCAACGAGAGTGCAAGCCGCACCATCCCCAAAAATAAGCGAAGATTCTTCATGCTCCCAGTCGATCCCCCGAGAAGCAATATCCGCAGAGACAATCGCAATTCGGCGATACTGATGGGTGGCGAGTAGCCCACCCGCAATTTGCAGCGCCGATAAATAACTCACACAGCTCGCATTCACATCAAAGCAGGCAATACCCGAATGAAGTGCTGAACTTGCGAGAATATGAGCTGCGCTACAAGGTAGGGCTTGGACAGGAATAGCTGATGCACAAATCAAGGCATCCACTGAAGCAGGGTCAATATTGTGGCGAGTTAATGCATCGTGAATTGCCGCGGCGGCTAATTCCGCTTGGCTATCGGTATTTGATGCATGGTAGCGCCAGCGGATCCCCGAGCGTTTTTCAACGTAACCGTTCGGCTTATTCAGCTGCTTATCCAAATCCATCGACAATATTTTATGTGTGGGTAGTGCGATGCCAGAAGCAATAATTTTCAGTGGCACAAACGTGTTGGGGTTAAGCATTTTTTACCTATTCTTGTAGTTTATTGCTTTATTACCCCTTCATTTACCAAATAACCCGCCATCATGGTATCGGAAAAAGTGCATATAAAATAAATATTGGATAAGTCAGGTTATTTTTCAGCAAATAAATAGGTTTTGCTTTTATTTCAAAGGTGCCGACCCATATTTAATACTCGAGCCACATTGCATGCTGTATTTTCTAAGTTTTCAGCCCCCTGCTTGAGCGCCTCACTCAGCGAAGACAATCTTGGCAGAATACTAAATACCGCCGTTACCCCCTCTTGGTGTAATCCTTCTACCCCATCCCCTAATACACCACTTAATGCAATAACCGGAACCTGATGTTTTGCCGCGAGTCTCGCAATGCCGATGGGCGCTTTTCCTCCTGCGGTCTGCCCATCCATACTACCTTCCCCGATGATCACCAAGTCGGTATCTTGTAAGTGTTGCTCAAACGCTAAAGCGTCCATCACAATCTCAATACCAGATTTAAGCTCACCGCCAAGTAGCGCAGCGGCTGCAACGGCGATCCCCCCCGCCGCGCCGCCACCGGCAAGATAACGATAGTCAGTCCCCGTTAACTGTTGAAGAAGCGCCGCAAACTGGCTTAATCCATTATCCAATTCAGCCACCATTTCTGGCGTTGCTCCTTTTTGTGGACCAAAAACCGCCGCTGAGCCGTGTTCCCCTACCAATGGGTTACTCACATCGCAAGCTATGTCGATTTGGCACTGAGATAACCGCGGGTCAAGTTGCTGAATATCGATATGCGCTATCCGTGAAAGGATATTCCCCGCTATCCCCAGTAATTGATGATTTTCATCATAAAATCGCACGCCCAGTGCCTGCAACATACCGACGCCACCATCCACTGTAGCGCTCCCGCCAATCCCTAGAATAATCCGCTCAACCCCTTGAGCTAGCGCATTGGCTATCAGCTCTCCCGTACCATAGCTGTTCGTCAGCATTGGGTTTCGCTTGGCAATAGGCACTAGCATCAAGCCACTGGCTTGTGCCATTTCAATCACCGCCGTCTTACTTTCAGCTAATAGTCCATAGTAAGCCATGACAGGGAGACCCAAAGGATCTGCCACGGTAACCGATATTTTTTCACCGTGCTGCGCCGCGATCAGCGCATCCACAGTTCCCTCTCCACCATCAGCCACTGGCAGTGAAATATATTGCGCGTCAGGAAACACGCGTTGAAAACCTTTTATCACTGATTGAGCTGCAAGCTCGGCGCTCATGCTCTCTTTAAAAGAATCAGGTGCAATGATAATTTTCATTAATCAGCATTCCTTATTTGCACGATGTCATATTTATTCTTATTTCTATAAACTATTTAAAATAATACCGATAATCAATAAACAAATCTGTATCTTTATGACGAAGTAAATATAAATCTTTCTCTCGAAACATATTTATGAATAATATATATATAAG
>NZ_JAERJY010000096.1:0-13822 GCF_018257375.1 Providencia sp. JGM181
AGGTTTAAATTAGCAAATTAACCTTTCAATTCTCTAGCACATTGTTGTAAATGCTGGAAAGAAGTGAACCGAGTTTGATGATGTAATTTAAACTGCTCATTAGGTTGATAAGTTAAATCAATGTTTGCAAATTGAGCCATTGCTTGTGCAACATTCTCACAAACACCTCCCGCGACTGCACCCAAAATAGCAGAGCCCAGTAATACAGGTTCATCCGCTTGAGTTGAAATCACAGGAATACCACAGGTATCGGCTAGAAGTTGGCGGATAAGTGGGTGCTGACCAGCGCCACCGCTGATAGCGATGTTTTGGATAACCGCGCCTGATTGTGCCTGAGCATCAATGATTTGTCGTAATCCATAGCCGATACTGCAAACGCCAGCGGTATAGAATGCAAGTAAGTTATCAAAGCTGTTATCCATGCTTAAGCCCGCAATGATGGCTTTCGCATGGGGATCAGCGAAAGGAGCTCTATTGCCTAAAAACTCAGGAACAATATGAATACCTTTAGCTAATTCAACTGCTTGAGATGGAGTACCTGATTTTTCTAATACTTTATCTGCTAGCATAACGGGTAATGACTTGCCTTGTTCTTTTGCCATCACCTTGGCTTGTGCGGACATCGGATGTAACGAAAGTAGTTGGTCAATTGCCGCACCGGCAGCACTTTGTCCCCCTTCGTTGAGCCACATCCCTGGGACCATTGCAGAATAATAAGGACCCCAAACGCCAGGAATAAATACGGGTTCTTGGGTGGTGGTCATCGTGCAGGAAGACGTACCGAAAACATATGCCATATTTGCAGTAGCATCACCATTAACCCCAACTGTACCAATTCCACCAGCATGAGCATCAATCATCCCTGCGGCAACTGGCGTCCCAACCAACAGTCCCATTTGTTCAGCAGCTTGGGCGGTTAAGCCGCTTCCGTTTGGAGTACCTGGTTCGACAATTTCTTGACCAATGCGGGTAAAGTTTTCGTCCGCTAATTCAGCGAGACCAATTTGGCGAAAATAGTCAGCATCCCAGCGTTTTTCATGCGCCAAGTAAGTCCACTTACAGGTTACTGTACATGTAGAGCGCGCTAAAGAATCCGTTGATTTCCACGTTAGGAAGTCTGCTAAATCAAAGAATTGCCACGCATTATCATAAGTTTGGCGGCGATTTTCTTTTAACCAAAGAATTTTTGGGGTTTCCATTTCTGGGGAAATTTTACCCCCAACATAATTCAATACTGGATGTTTTAGGCTATTGATGCGCTCAGCTTGTTCAGTGGCGCGGTGATCCATCCAAACAATAATATTGCGTTCAGGATCCTCACTCGGGCTGACAGAAATAGGTTGCTGGTTTTTATCTAAAACAACCAGAGAACAGGTCGCATCAAAACCAATTCCTGCGACACGTTTCGCATCAATCTTGGCATTTGCCATTGCATGTTTCACACAATAACAAACGGCATTCCAGATTTCGTTGCTTGATTGCTCTACGAAATTGGCTCCATCACGGTAGAGCGTAATATCGTGTTTAGCTGACGCAAGCATGTTGCCATGCAGATCAAAAATACCTGCACGGGCACTGCCTGTACCGACATCAATACCAATGACGACGTCGTCATTTTTACTTTGCGTAGGGCTGTTCATATGTCCTCTCACAATCTTTATGGTTATCGGTA
This sequence comes from Providencia sp. JGM181, assembly GCF_018257375.1. Classification (NCBI taxonomy): domain Bacteria; kingdom Pseudomonadati; phylum Pseudomonadota; class Gammaproteobacteria; order Enterobacterales; family Morganellaceae; genus Providencia; species Providencia sp. JGM181. The sequence continues at coordinate 1,673 of NZ_JAERJY010000096.1, forward strand.
AAAACTAGAGGTCAACACTGTTTGGTAGGATCACAAGATCACGGATGGTGATATTTCTTGGACGAGTCAGCATAAAGAGAACCGCTTCAGCGACTTCGATAGGTTGCATTAAGCTGCCATTAGCTAATGCTTCTTCCATTTTTTCTTTTGGCCAGTCATCCAGTAATGCAGTGACAACAGGACCTGGTAATACTGCCCCAACGCGAACTCCGTGTTGGGACACTTGGCGGCGAGTTGAATGGACAAACGCTTGAACTGCAAATTTAGACGCGGTGTAGATAGGCTCCCAAATCACGGGCACCATACCTGCGATTGAGCTAGTAAACAGGACATCCCCTGATTTTTGCTCAATAAAGTGTGGGAGAACGGCGCGTACACTGCGAAATGCGGCATTGATGTTGAGGTTTAATACTTTATCCCAAACATCTGGGTCGCCTTCTGCGACAGGACCACCGATATAAGCACCTGCGTTAGCGTGGAAAATATCTAGGCGACCCGCTTTGGCTAAAATGGCATCTAACATGCCATCCACTTGTTCTGGTTTCATTAAATCAACAACCAGAGGAATTGCATTGTCGCCTAATTCGGCAACTAACTGATTTAATCGCTCTTCGGCACGGTCAATTAAAACAACTTTTGCGCCAGCTTTGAGTAGGGTACGTGCGCACTCAAGTCCAATACCAGAAGCCGCACCTGTGATGGCGGCAACTTTGTTTTCTAATGAGATAGCCATGATGTTCACTCCGGATAAGTTAGTTAATCAATAGGGAAGTCAAACTGAGTATTAGAAATTAATTTAATTTTAATAAGTTACGAGGGGATTTGGCGGAATGTATTCAGTGAGTGAGAATGCAGGCAAATCGCCATATCAACTCGATTCTAGGTTAATTTCGATGTCGCTCAATCGATGGAGCAGTATTGCGACTTTTACGCTTTGGTGTCAAGCTAGGAAAAAATGGAGGCATAAATTTGTGAGCAAGATCAGACAAAACAAGAAAACCACGATCTATGACCTTGCAGAATTGGCAGGGGTTTCAGCCAGTGCCGTTAGCGCTGTATTAAATGGAAATTGGCAAAAAAGGCGTATTAGTACTCAATTAGCTGAAAAAATTATGCGAATAGCGCAAGAGCAAAACTATTCGGTGAATAAGCAAGCGAGTCTATTACGCAGTAATAAATCCAAAATTATTGGGATGTTGGTTCCTAAATATGATAACCGTTATTTTGGGTCGGTTGTGGAGCATTTTGAGGAGATGGCGCGTGAACGTGGGCTCTTTCCTATTATTACCTGTACACGCCGTGATCCCCAATTAGAGTTAGAAGCCGCAAAGGCAATGCTTTCATATCAAGTGGATTGGTTGATTTCAACGGGGGCAACCGATCCTGATAAAATTACGCAAATCTGCCACGCATCAGGTGTGCCGACACTCAATTTGGACTTACCTGGTACATTGGCTCCTTCGGTGATTTCCGATAACTATCAAGGTGCAAAGCAGTTAACGCTCAATATTTTACAGAAAAGGCAGCAACGAGCCGCATCCTCAGAATCGCTGGTGTTTGTGGGGGGACGGGAAGAGGAGCATAACACTCGAGAGCGAATTCGAGGGTTTATCGATGCTCACAACTCTTTGAATATAGAGGTTCCTCAACACCATATTTTGACTTGTGGTTATGCGCCAGAAAAAGCCGAACGAGCACTCTCGACATATTCTTCTCAGCATTCATTTTTACAAAAAGGAACGTCTCCAGACATTGAACTATGTGGGTTGTTTGTCAATTCGACCATTTCATTGGAAGGGGTGATGAGGTGGTTGATGAAAGAGGGGCATACGGGAGCGCATCAGCCACCGATGGGATGTTTTGACTGGGATCCATTTGTTGCATTACTTGGGAATGATATTGAGATGGTTAAACAGGATGTTCCCGCAATGCTAGAGCAAATTTTCGCCTTGATAGAATCGGGAGAAAGCCAGCCTCAGCTGATTGAGGTGATGCCTGTCATGATAGGAAAAACAGAATAAAATAAAATCAGGCTTAAAGCAGAAATGTTAAGCCTGATTTGGTCTACTTAATATTTTTATTTAATGCTTTTATTTAAAGAATCTAAACGCAATTGATGGCGCTGATTATAAAATTTTACGTAGGTTAAATACCCCGCCAAAATCGTGGAGAGACTTGCCGTCGCTAATAGCATAAATGTCACCATAATTTGGTATTTAACAGCCTGCAAAGGATCGACCCCCGCAAAAATTAGCCCTGACATCATACCGGGCAAGCTCACTATCCCAACCGTCTTGGCAGAATCTACCGTAGGAATTAATGACGCTCGAATACTTTCACGAATAATCGAGGCTGACGCAATTTTAGGTGTGGCGCCCAAGCTGAGCATTTCTTGAATTTGCTGTTGTTGGCTATTAAAGCGCTGTCCTAAGTTATTGAAGCAGAGTCCGACGGCAATCATGGCATTCCCGGCAATCATCCCTGTAATTGGAATCACTTGCATTGGGGTAAACGCGATAGCTTCAGTGAGAATTAATACTAGCAAGGTTAAAAATGTGCCTGAAGTAATCGCAATTAACGCGGTTGGAAATAGTTTATCGAGGTATTTACTGCGTTTTTTCGCATTCCAGGCGGCGTTAAAGCAAATAAATAGCACCAATAAAACAGTGAGTGCCTTATGGTCAACGTGGAAAATATATTTGAGGATATAACCCGCAATTAATAGCTGAACAATGGCGCGGCACGTACTCCAAATAATATCTTTTTCAAGAGAGAGCTTCTCTTTATGGCTAATAAAAATAGCCACTAAGACTAACATGATAGAAAATGCGAGCGACTCATTGGAAATAGTAGGTTGATGCACGATTAATTCCTATTTTTCGCTATGGTGTACGGGAAGGGTAATAATATCGTCAGCATGGCCAATTTCATCTTGATCATGAGTTACCCAGAGGACGGCAATATTATTCTTGACCGCTAATTGATGAATAAGCTCATTCACTTTGATTTTATTTTGTTCATCTAAGGCACTAGTAATCTCATCCAGTAATAAAATTTGCGGCAAGAATTGTAAATTACGGATCAATGAGACTCGCTGTTTTTCGCCGCCTGAAAGCTCATTAATGCCTTTTTCTAGGATGGTATCAGGTAGTGAAAAATAGCTTAAATCATCGAGGATTTTTTGTTTATCAAATGGTTTATTCCGTATTTGATAAGGAAAAAAGAGATTGTCATACACGGTATTGCCAAAGAGAGTTGGCGTTTGAGTACAATAGGAGACTTGTTGACGGTATTTCTCTGGTGCAATTGCGTTGATGTTTTCGCCAGCAAACAGAATTTCACCGCAACTTGGTGGGATGAGTGAAGAGACAATTTTTAATAATGTACTTTTGCCACAACCAGAAGGACCCGTGATCAATTTAAATTCACCGGGGTATAGGTCAATCTGCACATTATCTAAAATTATCTTCTGATCAACCTGAAAACCGATATTCTTAAGTTGTAATAAGGGCTGTTTTGTTTCCATATTTGACCTAATCCATCTAATTCTATTATCGATATTACGGATATTATGCGCCAATTTAGGGTAAATAGACACCGCGTTATCAGGAATAGGTTTGGCAAATTAGATTTGCATGAAGAAAATAGTTGCCTTATTATTTTCATCAACGTCTCGTTAGGAGATGGCATTCCTCCTAGTTTAACCGTCCTTGATGTGGACTGATGATGCCTACGTAAACCTTTTCATTTGAATGGGCGCGTAGGTTATGTGCCCGAATTTAGGGCATAAATGTCTGCAGGAGATTTTCCTTGCATTTATTCCCATCTAACTTGTAAGGAAAGTGGTAATGTATGCATCCCTCATTTCTATTGCTTTAGGTTCCGTTTTAGGTGGCTGGTTAAGATGGTTGATTGGCTTAAAACTGAATAATCTGCACCCTCACATTCCATTTGGTACTGTTTTCGTCAATTTAGTTGGCGGCTTTATCATTGGTTTTGCTGTCTCTTACTTTGCGAGCGCCAATATTAACCCTGCTTACAAACTGTTTATTGTTACAGGCTTTTGTGGGGCGTTTACGACGTTTTCAACATTTTCGTTGGAGGTGTTGGTGATGCTGCAAGAAGGGAAATTGGTGGTGGCATTTAGCACGATCGCGATTCATGTTCTCGGGGCTTTATTATTTACGCTGCTCGGTATGTTGTGCCATAACATGCTTTCTCAAGGATAATAGATTTTAATTAAGTATTTATTTTCCACCGATTATTTTCGTACGATTAATAGCCTATCCCTAAGTGTGAATAGGCTATTTTTGTTTCTATTTTGAGCAAAAAAAGAGAATCACGAAATAAAGCAGAATATGTTACCAATTGTGATAATGATGAATTTTTATCGTGATATAACTGCATCAAAATTGTGAATGCATAAAAATATATTTCAGGGCAATAGATTATAAATTTATCGTTTTCCCTAAGCTGAAAAAGTACGAATTATCATCGAATATAAAGCATAAAAAATATCCTATTAAAAACGGAGCTGAATACGAAACTATCGCTCTGTATTTTTATTCTTTCCCCTCATATATGACTATTTAATCTACAGTTTTTTACTAGTGTATTTTTAGCCTTACACTGTAACTTAATCTATACATCTATTTATTCAATGTTATGATGAAATTGTTGTTTAAATGTAATGGCTTGGATGGATATGTGCTATTTGGCTTTATTCTGCTCTTTATTTTGAATGAATAAATCCGACATATCAAAATTAATAGATTAAATAACTAAAACAGAAATAAATAAAAATAATAAATACGGGGAAAAGCTTATGTCACAAATGTTAGCTCTGTTATTAATTGTCGGGATACTGTACATCGGGGATGCCATTGCAGTACGAACAAAAGCATGGATCCCATCAGTGTTTGTTTGTGCGGTATTATTCCTTTTAGGTTATTGGACATTCTTTCCTAAAGATATTGTGAGCATTGCGGGAATACCAAAAGTTGTCGCCGTGATGTTGATGTATTTACTCATTACCAATATGGGTACATTGCTGTCATTGAAAGAACTATTACACCAATGGAAGACTATCTTAATTTCGTTATCTGGTATTTTGGGGATTATTGTCTTTATTTATGGAGTAGGTCTGGCGTTATTTGATTTAAATACAGTATTAGTGGCAATCCCGCCATTAGTCGGTGGCATTGTCTCTTCATTAATTATGTCAAAAGGTGCTGCGGAAGCTGGGCTGGTGGATCTCTCAGTATTTGCCATCTTAATTTATGTGATGCAAGGTTTTGCCGGTTATCCACTCACGGCCATCATGTTGAAACGTGAAGGTCGCCGAGTGCTTGAGCAGTATCGCAATGGTACTTGGAAAGAGTCATTGGCCGTTGACGGTTCGGATGATGTCGAAGTCAAAACACTGGCATCTGAAAGTGCAATGCCTCGCATGTTCAAGCGAATTCCGAGCCACTATAACACCAGCTATTTCCAATTTTTACGCTTAGTGGTGGTGGGATATCTCGCCTATCTAGTCTCTACCGTTGCTGCACCTTATGTGAGCATAAGTCCGTTTGTTTTGTGCTTATTATTTGGTGTTATTGCCTCGTCAATGGGCTTTTTAGAAAGGCAGCCTCTGCAGAAAGCGAACGGTTTTGGCTTTGCTATCATGGCATTAATGCTATTTATCTTTGATACGTTAAATCATGCAACGCCGGATATGTTGTTGAGATTGGTCTATCCAATGGTGGTGTTGATCGTGGCAGCGGTCATCGGCATGTTTATCGCGTCTTGGATTGTCGGAAAAATTCTAGGGGTATCAAAAGAGATGGCTTTCGCAGTCTCATTGACGGCGTTGTATGGGTTCCCCGCGGATTATATCATTACCAATGAAGCCATTAACGCACTGACCAAAGATGAAAAAGAGCGTCAGATTTTAACTAGCCATATGTTAGGACCAATGTTAGTTGGTGGTTTTATCTCTGTCACAATGGTTTCCGTGGTATTAGCGGGGATTATGGTCGCCTACATTGTGCCTGTTGCGGCATAACGATAAATAGAATATTAGAATTTAACACGCTGAAAAATAATAGTTTAAGAAAGCGAAAAGAATAGAAAAAGGACAGAAAAATGGTCAATAACAGCATCACAGCATCCATTAAAAAACACACAGAAGCGATGATTGCTTTTCGTCGTGACCTTCACTCACATCCAGAATTACCTTTTGAGGAAGTGAGAACCACGAAGCGTATTGCTGAAGAATTGGCAAAAATTGGTATCGAGTATCGCCTCACAGAACCTACCGGAATTATTGCGGACATTAAAGGCGGAAAACCTGGAAAAACGGTCGCCTTACGTGCGGATATCGATGCATTACCTGTTCAGGAATTGAATGATTCCCTTGAGTATAAATCGACAAATCAAGGGAAGATGCACGCATGTGGGCATGATGCGCATACCGCGATGTTATTAACCGCAGCCAAAGCGTTATATGAAGTGCGTGATGAGTTAAAAGGAAATATTCGTCTGATTTTTCAACCGGCTGAAGAAATAGCGCAGGGTGCGAAAGCGATGGTGAAACAAGGCGCTGTGGACAATGTGGACAACGTGTTTGGTATGCACATCTGGTCTACGACGCCATCAGGAAAAATATCGTGTAATGTCGGCGGGACATTCGCTTCTGCGGACTTGTTGGTCGTGAAATTTAAAGGGCGAGGTGGGCATGGTTCGATGCCGGAAGCGACCGTTGATGCCGCAATCGTTGCCTCGTCATTTGTGATGAATTTGCAAGCGGTGGTTTCCCGTGAAACTTCCTCGCTAGACTCAGCCGTTGTGACTATTGGCAAAATGGAAGTAGGTACCCGATTCAACGTGATTGCAGAAAATGCGGTATTGGATGGAACGGTACGTTGCTTTGACATTGAAACCCGTACTCGCATTGAAGCGGCTATCCGCCGTTACGCCGAACATACTGCCGCGATGTACGGCGCCACTGCTGAAGTGGATTATATCTACGGTACGCTGCCAGTGATTAATGAAGAGCGCAGTGCATTACTGGCGCAGTCGGTGATCAGCGAAGCATTTGGTGAAAATACATTAATGGCAGAAAGACCAACCCCTGGTGGGGAAGATTTCAGCTTTTATATGGAAAACATTCCGGGCTGCTTTGCATTATTAGGTTCAGGTAACCCAGAAAAAGATACCCAATGGGCGCATCACCATGGCTGTTTTAACATTGATGAAGATGTGATGGCGTCAGGTGCAGAACTGTATGCGCAATATGCATGGTCTTATTTACAGCAAGATAAGTTCTAATAAAATAATGGGACTTAGTGCAGAAAATAGGCTGTTAGGGTTTCACATCATGATAATAGATTATTAAATCAAGCCTGAGTAATAAATAGATTGCTCAGGCTTTTCTTTTGTATTTTAAATCGAGATATTAACCGCCAAATCCCATTTAATTAAACGTTAATTACGAATTATGGTGAACAAAAATAGCGTCTCTAAGGCGTTGTTGCAGCTCAAAGCGTTGTTCTTGGGTTAGCTTATCATCATGAGAAAGCTGCATTAGCATTTCATTCATATTATGAACGGAGTTTTCATCTAGCAATAAGGCGACTTTGTTTGTTATTTCTTGATAGTAATTCACAGCAAATCCTCCAGCGTATTGGGCTAATTAATTCTGTTTATCAATCACCATGACTGCCATGGTGTTTGGTTCAAGTGCGCGCATAATGTGGGGTTCATCACCTCGGTAGTGAATATAGTCACCGACATTGAGCTCAACAGGGTTATCGAGTGGCCCAACTAATGCTCTGCCTGACATCAAAATAATATGCTCAGTGACATCATGCATATGGGGTTCTGAAACGCGATCTCGGCCGGGCTGTGCAACAACCGTATAAATATCCCGTTGAGAATTAGGGGGTGCAGAAGAGAGTAAATAGGCCAAATAGTTTGCGTGCTCTGCGCTCACTGGGGTACCTTCACCATGGCGGATCACAGTCACTGCTGCGCGTTTTTCTTCAATTAAACGTGAAAATGGAATATCCAGCGCAACACATAATGCCCATAGGGTTTCAATGCTGGGATTGCCGCTACCGGATTCCAATTGGGATAGCGTGGATTTAGCGATCCCCGCTTTACGCGCAAGTTCAGAGAGAGAAAGCCCGCTTTTTTGCCTTTCACAAGCCAATGATTTTGAGATTAATTCGATAGGGGGCGTGAATAAGGTCAACTTTAACATCCTATTTGATTGCACTTAGCCTAAAGTAACGACATAATGAACGAGTGTTTTTTATATCGAACGGTCGTTCTATGCAGACATCTACATTTCAGTTTTCTATTCTCCATAATAGCACAGTGAAAAATATTGCACTGGTGTGTATTGCAGACTTAATTGTGGGGATTTCCTACGGTGCATTAGCTCATTCACAAGGTTTTGATTGGTGGGTACCGTTGATGCTGTCCATTTTTGTGCTAGCGGGTGCATCCGAGTTTCTGTTTATTGGCGTGGTATTTTCAGGGGGAAGCCCTCTGTCAGCTGCCTTGGCTGGGCTATTAGTCAACTCGCGCCATATTCCATTTAGTTTTGCCGTCAGCGAGTTAACGGGAAAAGGAGCAAAATCACTGCTGGGATATCACATCATGAATGATGAAAGTGTGGTTTTTGGCTTGGCACAAGAGAGTGAGCGAGAAAAAACCGCCGCATTTTGGTTGTGCGGATTAGGGATTTTAATCTGCTGGCCTGTCGGTGTGGTCATTGGAGAAATTCTGGGAAGCTTTATTCAAGATACCCATGCGCTAGGGATGGATGCCATGTTTCCCGCCATTATCTTAGCGTTAAGTTTACCCGCGTTAAAAGATAAGCGCTTAAGACTCGCTGCGATAGTCGGGGCTGTGATTGCTGTGGTAGCAACACCGGTACTACCGGCGGGGATCCCCGTTTTACTGGCCTTGTTGAGTTTAGTTATCTATATAAGGAAATCATGATGATGGAACATCCTTGGTTAATCGTCAGTGGAATTTTCATTTTAGCAGTTGGGACGTACTTAATGCGGGCATCCGGCGCATTGCTAAAAGGGCGGGTCAATTTAACAGAACAAAATAAAGCCCTATTTTCAGCTGCCGCCATTGTGATTTTATTTTCAGTCGCGATGACTTCAACGCTCTTTTCAGGTAATGAATTATCGGATTTACCGAAAATAATTGGGGTGGTGGTGGCAGGTATTCTGACTTGGTACCGCAAGCCATTTATTGTGATTGTTTTGTCGGCGGCGATAGTCACAGCGGTATTACGCGGGTTATTTTAGTTAAAAAAAAGCCCCTATGGCATTAGGGGCTAAAATTAGGGATATACCTAAACGTTATTGTGTCTATTAAGATACTGATTTTTAACTAACAATGCCAAAAGGTTGATGTTATCAGTGTAACAGGCACAGCCTATGGTTTAGGTTGACTCATTCATTATTTAGCTGCGGGCGCCGTAGCAGGAACCGGCATTGGCATCGGTTGTGCTGGCTTGAATTCAGGCACTTCCACGACAGACATCTTCACCATGTAGCGTTTGCCATCTTCAATTTTAGGCGTATCGTTTGCCAGTTTTTTCAGGGTTTCATTCGGCTTGGTGGTTTGTTCTGTCACGCTATACACCATATTATGATGATTTCCGCCATGATGGCGTGGTGACTTGTTCATATCTACATTAGCGGCTGCCGCAGCAAAGCCAACAGACAGTAAAACAGCAGCAAGCAAACCTTGGTTTAATTTGTTCATCTTTTATCTCCTCATTAACGTGATGAGAGGATAATTCATCAATTAGATTTCCCTCGCAATGGCTTTTACCTGCTTTGACTGAAGCTCCATATTTCCTGCACGTTTTATCCTTTCTTTACACATTTTATTGAAAATAATGAGATTATTTTACGAAGCAAGGGGTGTGAAAGGGTCGAGAAGATAACCCAGAAAAATCTCTGGGTCATTGACGGTTAGCACGCGATTTGCGGTTGCTGAGGCTCGAGAGGAGGTAAACCATAGGCTGCGCGAGCACGGTCGCAGGCTTCATTGTGGATGCCGTTATGCCACGATTGTTCGAATTCTCGGCATGGCGTAGGGCGCTGTTCATAAATGGAGCAAGAGACACACTCCCCGACGGTACCACCAAGGGCAGTGCAGCGGGTATTTGGCTTTTGATTTGTGCCTTGCATGCAGCTCATAAAAGGGGTGATTTGCTCGGTTAAATGTTGCGGCACCGAACCACCGCCAGCCTCAGCTTCTGCCCAGTAAAATGAGACGCGAAAGTAAGCACAACAAGCGCCACAGCTGACACAGGGATTATCTGAAGGATCAGTTTTTAGTATATGAATAATATTGATCATATAAAAAATCTAACAATGAAGTTGAGAGTTCCCGTAGGAAACGGGAGACGCAACACAGGCAGGAGGCCTAAGAAAATGTTGCTCAACCGCTATTATGTTACGCAACTTTACGTATTGGCAATATTTTTTAGAGTAAAAACCCAGCATTTCCCATCAAGTCAAAATAAAGTAAAAATTTCAATCTGTTGCAGTTTGATGACGTATCGAGAATGGAAAATAGCAGACACAAAAAAACCTGCCGTTTGACGGGCAGGTTTCAATGAGTGTTAGGAGATTAGGGTGATTAAACGTGTTTTAAATCACCGTCGTCATCTTGATTGAAGATTGACTTGTCTGTTTCGCCCATTAACTGGCTAGTGACGGTACCTGCTGTCATGGAGCCACTGACGTTCAGAGCAGTACGACCCATATCAATCAGAGGTTCGACGGAAATTAACAGCGCAACTAACGTAACTGGTAATCCCATCGCAGGCAGCACAATCAGTGCGGCGAAGGTTGCACCGCCACCCACACCGGCAACACCGGCAGAGCTGATAGTTACGATACCGACTAAGGTTGCAATCCAAAGTGGGTCAAATGGGTTGATCCCCATAGTTGGAGCCACCATCACGGCTAACATCGCAGGGTAGATACCCGCACAACCGTTTTGACCGATAGTTGCACCGAAAGAAGCCGAGAAGCTTGCGATAGATTCTGGCACACCAAAACGGCGAGTTTGCGTTTCAATATTCAGAGGAATACTGGCTGCGCTCGAACGGCTGGTGAATGCAAATGTCAGTACTGGGCCCGCTTTCTTAAAGAACTTAATTGGGTTTAAGCCCGTTGTTGCCACTAAAATACCGTGAACCACAAACATAATGGCTAGCGCGACATAGGACGCGACGACGAAAGTCCCTAAGTTAATGATATCGGCTAAGTTAGAGCTTGCGACCACTTTGATCATCAGTGCCATTACACCGTAAGGGGTTAAACGCATGACTAAGCGAACGAGTTTCATTGCCCATGCTTGCATCACATCGATAGCGGCTAATGCTTTTTCACCACGCTCTTTATCATCTTTAAACAGTTGCAGCGCAGCTACCCCTAAGAAGGCAGCAAAAATAACCACACTGATGATAGATGTTGGACTTGCGCCTGTTAAATCAGCAAACGGGTTTTTCGGGATAAAGGACAGGATCAACTGAGGAACCGTTAAATCCGAAACTTTACCAATATAATTTGTTTCAATGGCCGCTAGACGTGCCGTTTCAGATTGACCTTGAACCAGACCTTCAGCGGTTAAGCCGAACAGGTTTGCAATCAAGATACCCACTAAAGCCGCAATGGCTGTGGTAAACAGCAGTGTGCCAATGGTTAAAAAGCTAATTTTCCCTAAAGAAGATGCCTTATGAAGTCGAGCGACCGCACTCAGAATAGAGGCGAACACCAGAGGCATAATCACCATTTGTAACAGTTGAACGTAACCATTACCGACGATATTAAACCAAAGAATGGAGTCTTTTACCGTTTGGTGACCGGAACCATACACAAGGTGAAGTCCGACACCATAAGCAACACCGAATACGAGACCCAGTAAAACTTTTTTGGACAGGCTCCAACCATTCGATCCGAGTTTTGCTAACAGTATTAATAGTGCTACGAAAACCAGCACATTGATAATCAGAGGAATATTCATTCCGCACTCCAAATTGTAATTATTTTACATAATGATTCTTGTTGTTAATCCTTAATAGGTATAAGGATTTCATTTCTTCTAACAACTGGTTATATG
>NZ_JAERJY010000097.1:0-13805 GCF_018257375.1 Providencia sp. JGM181
ACTAATTAGACGTTATTTTTTTCCTTAAAACGCCAAAAGCAGGTGCATGGATTAGAAAAAAAAATCGCGATAAATACAAGTTAAAACATATAAAAATGTGACGCTCTTAGTTTAATATCCACCTTAATTTTTTTGCGCAACCGATTGCTTTTTGTATTATTCTCTTTAAAATGCGCTTTTTGCTAGTGGAATTGGAATAATGAACGCAACGGCATCTGAAGAACAAAATGTTGAAAAAACAGTACAAAACCAAAGCGAACTGATCTATCGCCTTGAAGATAGGCCTCCTTTACCTCAGGCGCTGTTTGCTGCTGGACAGCATCTATTAGCGATGTTTGTCGCGGTGATTACCCCCGCAATGCTTATCTGCCAAGCACTTGGGCTACCCGCTCATGACACCCAGCGAATCATCAGCATGTCATTGTTTGCTTCAGGAATCGCCTCTCTGATTCAGATCCGCGCGTGGGGTCCTGTCGGCTCAGGATTACTTTCCATTCAAGGCACCAGTTTCAACTTTGTTGCACCGTTGATTATGGGGGGAGTTGCACTCAAGCAAGGCGGAGCCGATATCCCTTCCATGATGGCGGCATTATTCGGCACATTAATGGTCGCAGCACTGACCGAAGTTATCTTATCGCGTTTCTTACATTTAGCTCGCCGAGTTATCACGCCGCTGGTTTCTGGTGTTGTGGTCATGATCATTGGTTTATCACTGATTCAAGTCGGTTTAACCTCAATTGGTGGGGGTTACAGTGCACTGAGCGATAACACATTCGGTTCCCCTGATAACCTCATTCTTGCAGGCATTGTGTTAGCCGTCATTATCCTGTTAACTCGCCAGAAGAACCCGTACTTACGCGTTGCATCATTAGTGATTGCAATGGCAGTAGGCTACCTTGCTGCTTGGTGGATGAATATGCTGCCAACTACGCAAGCCAGTGATGCCAATCAATCTCTGATTACGATCCCTGAACCTTTTTATTATGGTCTCTCTTTTGACTGGAATTTACTCATTCCACTAATTCTAATTTTTATGGTGACGTCGCTAGAAACCATTGGTGATATCACAGCAACGTCAGATGTCTCCGAGCAGCCAGTACGCGGACCTCTCTATATGAAACGTATTAAAGGCGGCGTATTAGCCAATGGACTAAATTCTATGGTGTCAGCGGTGTTTAATACCTTTCCTAACTCCTGCTTTGGTCAGAATAATGGCGTTATCCAATTAACAGGTGTTGCTAGCCGCTATGTGGGCTACTTAGTGGCGTTGATGCTAGTGCTACTGGGTCTGTTCCCAGCAGTGGCAGGTTTTGTGCAACAAATTCCTGAACCTGTTCTAGGTGGTGCTACCATTGTGATGTTCGGCACAATTGCTGCGTCCGGTGTGCGTATCGTTTCTCGCGAGCCACTCAATCGCCGCGCAATTATGATCATTGCATTGTCTCTAGCCGTAGGAATGGGGGTTTCTCAACAACCACTGATCCTGCAATTTGCGCCTGACTGGCTGAAAACCCTGTTCTCATCCGGTATTGCGGCAGGTGGTTTAACTGCAATCGTGCTGAACCTGATTTTCCCTCACGAAAAATAATTCCCTACACCGCCGCAAGAGTTGAACACGCCGGCGGTTCTTCTGTATGCTATCCTTGAGTTGCCGATATATTAAACATATCGGCAATTTATATTTTTATCTGATTAATAAGGGAGCAGACAAACGTGAAAGGGTTACTGAGGTTTTTCGGCTATATTTTTCTGCTTCTTTTGATTGTATTTCTTGCCTGTTATATTGCCTTACAAACCCGATGGGGAGCAGGTTACGCCAGCCAACTTCTGAGTAAATTTACGCCTTACGACATTAACGTCGGCATTATGGGACATCAGTTCTCCGATCCGGGTAAATTTATTTTCCAAGACATTAAGATTGAATCAAGCAACAAGCAGCTAGAATTAGATGCTCGGCAAATTGTGGTGGATGTCAATTGGCGGCATATTTTCAGTGGCGAAGCTATTCAACGCTTAACCATCACTCAAGGAGACTTATCTGCAAACTTTACCGAGAACACATCGCCGCTACCGCTTTCTGCAAAAGTCCTACAATTTGAAAATAGCCAGATTCAATTAACTCAAGACAAAAACACCGTTCAAGTCGCAGGATTTACAGGGGGTATAACCCCATGGAAACCAACAACTGAAAATTCATTTGGTTATGGTGATTTTCGCTTTACTACCAATCAATTAACCTTGAATTCTCTCCCTTTTAGAAATGTCGCGGTCACGGGGAAATTACAAGAAAAGGTAACAGATTTTAGCCAAATCAGCGGCTACCTCAATAATGGGGCGATCACGGGCAAAGGAAAATGGTTTGCTGACGGTTCTATCACCATTGATAACCTGTCGATGAATAAAGTGGGCTGGCAGAATGACTTAACCTTTGATGCGCTGTTTGATGCAATAAACAGTGACCGAACATTGCAAATCAACCAATTACAACTAACCAATGTAGATATTCAAGGGCGCGATTGGGCACTGTCGGGTCTGAGCAGCGAAGTCGATCAAATTGCCTTGGTGAGAGGGAGTTGGAGCAGCCCGAAAAGCCATATTAATTTCAATGTCGATCAATTGGTTATCCAAGACCAGCAAATTGATACGCTCATCGGTGAGCTGAACATTGACGGTGATAACCTCAATGTTGATAAGCTCTCCGGCTACTACAACAAAGGTATTTTTAACCTCAGTGCGGTTTGGCAACGTAACGATAAATCACTGACCATCACTGAAGGTACGCTCGCTGGGGTTCTGTATACCTTGCCAGATAATTGGCTGTCGTTCTTTGCTCAACCCGCACCAGCGTGGTTATCCACATTCGCCATTGATAATTTTACCGTCACGCAATCTTTGCTGATGAATATTCAACCTAAATTTCCTTTCGAATTTACCGCGTTAAGCGGCAACATTCGCTATGTTGACCTGATCAAACAGAAACAGTGGGGAATCTGGAAGGGGCAGGCTACTTTCAATGCCGATACAGGTACCATCAACCAGGTGATGATCCGTCGTCCACTTTTAGAAATTGCAGGAAGTAATGGGCGTGCCGCCGCAAGCCTCAGTGGCAGCGTTGACCGTGGTATCGCAAAAATTGGTTTACTGGCACAGCAAGAGCCAAATAAAGTACCTTTTGAATTACGTGCATCAGGCACCAACATTGATTTAAGTGATTTAAACCAATGGGGTTGGTCAGGCTTTTCACCACAAATGTGGGGAGATTTCGAGGCTTCATTACAAGGGGATTTACTCGCATCACCTCTAGTATCAAGCCTCAACGGAAAATTAACCGCTAAGCCACTTCAAGGAAGCGCTCAACTGCGTACTGTGGTTGATGGCCATGTGGCGTCTGGCATCGCCCCCGTAGAGCCATCAGCAGAATCCCAACCCAAGCTAGAATCACACACTGTACCAGCAGAAAATACCTACCCTGTTGATAGGCATGTTCCTGATATGGTTACTCAATAAAGCAGTGAGTTAGTAAGCAATAAAAAAGCAGGCTCATCCCTTCAGATGGCCTGCTTTTTCGATTCTTCACCAAAAACAGTCAGCCACCTAAAAACATTATTCGCTTTTCTCTTTTTTCGTTTCTGGCAGCACCATGTATATGCCGCTAAATACCGCACCCACTTGGTTTTCTGCATTGCTCACATGCACTTCCAGTTTTACCCGCGCTTTACTTCCTCGGGCGAGGCGATCTAAATCCCCACTAAGATGTGAGAGATCTGCCACTGCGGTTGGGCGTCCACTAACGGGTTTTGCGTAGCGAATATTGGCATCTACCAGAACGATTTCTCCGCCTAATTGATGCTCTTGCAGCAGTAGCCAAATCATTCCCCAGCCAGTTAACGTGGCGAGAGAAAACTGACTTCCAGCAAAAATAGTATTATGAGGATTTTGGTTGCCAGCTTCTGGCATTGTCGTCACAAAGCGCTTTCCTGTGTACTGTTCAATACGTACACCCATTTTTTCACTTAATGGAATATGCTTGTGCCAAGCTTGTTGAAGCTCACCGCACCAATCCGGACGATGGAGAATTTGGTCAAGGGTTTCAATCGGTTTGATCATCAAATAGTGTCGAACAGGGGTTTTTAGCTCCCCAGTGACTTCACCACGACGTTCAAAACCCATTTTGGCGAAGAATGGCACGGCTTCTTCTCGAACACTGGAAACGATGCGTTTAACACCTTCGCGCCTTGCAATGGTTTCAAGCGCCATAATAATCAGTTTGCCTAAACCCTTGCCTTGCATGACAGGATTAACCGCGAGAAAGCGAATAGCGCCTTCATTATCGGCATTAATATATAGGCGCCCAATGGCCAAAATACGATTTTTTTCATCAACCACCATTTGATGGTGAGCGGTTAAATCATAACCGTCTTTTTCAGAGCCAAGGGGTTGTTTGAACGGTTCTCGCAGCATTGACCAGCGAAATTGGTAGTATGCAGCGAATTCAAGTTCATCTTTTGGTGTCCGTAGGTGGTACATCTCTCCCCCTCCCTTAAGCGATTTTTCTACACTTGTAGCCAAAAAGTCACGGGGCCATCATTGGTCAGGCTAACCTGCATGTCCGCCGCAAATTCACCGGTTTCTGTCACGATGCCTTGTGCACGGCTTTGTTCAACAAAATATTGATACAGCTGATCCGCTTTCGCCGGTTCCGCACCGCCGGAGAAACTTGGGCGCATCCCTTTCTTGGTATCTGCGGCTAACGTAAACTGCGAAACCACTAATAAGCTTCCGCCAGCTTGTTGAACGTTAAGGTTCATTTTGCCTTGTTCATCGCTAAAAATACGATAGCCAAGGACTTTCTCACAAAGGCGTTTTGCTTTCTGCTCATCATCGTCTTTTTCAACACCGAGCAGAACTAAAAGACCAGGGCCAATTTGCCCTACTGTTTTTTCATCAACAACCACACTCGCGTGAGTGACTCTTTGGATTAATGCAATCATGGGTACTCGATAAAAAAAGGAGTAACGTCGCCGTTACTCCTTATTAAGAACTGGATTATTCGACTTCGGCGCTAAAGTCGTAAGTACGAAAATATTCAGGAACGGTGTCTTTATTCAAGACATGAACACCTTTGATACCAAGTGCTTCCGCTGCTTTTACGTTTTCTTCTACATCATCAAAGAATACCGCATCAGCTGCTTCAAATTCTTCAGATTCCAGAACATATTTGAAAATTTCTGGGTCTGGCTTACGCATTCCTAAATCTTGGGATAGATACAGGAAGTCAGAGGACGCTGCAATTTCAGGGTAGTGTTCTGGCCAATAATCAAGGTGCAGGCGATTAGTGTTAGATAACACGACAACGCGATGACCTTGCTCACGCAGACGCTCCATAATATCAATGACTTCTGGTCTTAGTGAGATGAAAATTGAGTGCCAGCCTTCTGCAAAATCTTCAAAGCTTAGGGTGATACCCAATTCTTCACAGAGCAGTTCAGCAAATTCGATATCTGAAATTTTGCCACACTCGTGGAGTTGGAAGATATTGCCAAAAGTGAATCGCTTTTTGATTTCTGAACTTGGGGTACCACTTAGTTCAGACCACTTATCAAATACACGATTGAAGTCGATATCAATAATCACATTACCCATATCGAAGATATACAGCATAAATTGTCCTCTTAGTTATTCATTAAATTTACTTTAATCATTATTGAGGCAACTGAACAGCCCTAATTGAGGATTATTAAGGTTATTTTTTCAATTTATCGATTAAGCAAATTGGCTAGAGGAATGACGTTTGTGTCTGGATAAACAAATTTTATCCGTTGATATGACTAAATTTGTCTATCGTTCGATTTTTGGGCATAAAAAAAGGTGCCATATTTGGCACCTTCTATTTTAATTCAAAGACTAACGATTAATCTTCTTTAGAACGGCCAGCACGACGGCGATCGTTCTCAGTCAAGTGACGCTTACGCAGACGAATTGACAGTGGAGTTACTTCAACTAATTCATCATCATCGATAAACTCAAGAGCTTGTTCCAGAGTCATTTTGATAGGTGGTGACAGAGTTGTCGCTTCATCAGTACCTGACGCACGCATGTTAGTCAGTTTTTTACCGGTTAAGCAGTTAACAGTCAGGTCGTTAGAACGTGAGTGAATACCGATGATTTGGCCTTCATACACTTCAGCACCGTGACCTAAGAATAACTTACCGCGATCTTGCAGGCTGTAAAGTGCGTATGCAACTGCTTTACCTTGACCGTTAGAGATCAGAACACCGTTTTGACGGCCGCCGATTTCGCCTGGGCGAACATCGTCGTAGTGGCTGAATGTGGAGTACAGTAAGCCAGTACCTGAAGTCATAGTCATGAACTCAGTACGGAAGCCAATCAGGCCACGGCTAGGAATGATATAGTCTAAACGTACACGACCTTTACCATCTGGCATCATGTCACGCAGGTCACCTTTACGCTCACCTAACGCTTTCATCACGTCGCCTTGGTTTTGTTCTTCAACATCCAAAGTCACTTGTTCGAATGGCTCTTGTTTACGACCATCGATTTCACGAACGATAACTTTTGGACGAGAAACGGCTAATTCGAAGCCTTCACGACGCATGTTTTCGATCAGAACAGATAAGTGCAGCTCACCACGACCAGAAACGCGGAATGCATCTGGATCTTGAGTTTCTTCAACACGCAGTGCAACGTTGTGAACCAGTTCTTTATTCAGACGATCAAGGATTTGACGTGAAGTAACGAACTTACCTTCTTTACCACAGAATGGTGAGGTGTTAACACAGTAGAACATGCTAACTGTAGGCTCATCAACCGCCAGTGCAGGCAATGCTTCAACGTTACCCACTTGGCAGATAGTGTCAGAAATATTCAGCTCACCTAAACCAGTCAGTGCAACAATGTCGCCAGCTTCAGCTTGTTGTGAATCAATACGCTCTAAACCTAAGTGAGTCAGAACTTTACCGATTTTACCGTTGCGAGTCTTACCTTCGCTATCGATAACAGTCACTTGTTGGTTAGGTTTAACAGTACCACGCTTGATGCGACCGATACCGATAACACCTAAGTAGCTGTTGTAATCTAACTGAGAAACTTGCATCTGGAATGGACCTTCCAGATCAACTGCTGGTGGCTCAACGTGTTCCACGATAGCTTCGTACAGTGGAGTCATGTCTTCAGCCATATCAGTATGGTCAAGACCAGCGATACCGTTTAATGCAGATGCATAAACGATAGGGAAATCTAATTGCTCATCCGTAGCACCTAAGTTCACGAATAAGTCGAATACTTGGTCAACAACCCAATCAGGACGCGCGCCTGGGCGGTCAACTTTGTTGATAACAACAATTGGACGTAAACCGTGGTCGAACGCTTTTTGCGTTACGAAGCGAGTTTGTGGCATTGGGCCGTCCATCGCATCAACAACCAGCAGAACGCAGTCAACCATGGACATAACACGTTCAACTTCACCACCAAAGTCGGCGTGACCTGGGGTGTCTACGATATTGATGTGATAACCATTCCATTGGATAGCGGTGTTTTTAGCAAGGATTGTAATACCACGCTCTTTCTCCAAGTCATTGGAGTCCATAACACGCTCATCAACAGTTTCACGTTCACCGAAAGTGCCGGACTGTTGCAGTAATTTACCAACCAGTGTTGTCTTGCCATGGTCAACGTGAGCGATGATGGCGATGTTTCTTAAGTTTTGAATTGACAAGGATTTTTACCGTTTAATTGACAGGAAAGGAATATGCTTTATGAGTTGTTGTAATGCCCAAAGCATACTTTCTACGTTAATTTGCTGTTATTTTACACGTTTTTCCACACAAGTGGAATAAATGTGAAAGCCATCACTATTAAAAAAGTTTTTAGCTAAAAAACATTCAGTTGCGTCGTCGTGCAAAGATGCTCAAAAAAATAGCAATTATCAGCACTAGGAAATCACAAAGTGGCAGGATAATACGCTAAAAAGGAAATATTAGCAGCCGAAAAAAAGAATAAAAAATAAACTTTCTTCGTCTATCACTCATTTCAATGTATTTTTTATTATTTAGATATATCTAATTTGACAATTTAGATATATCGGAATAAAGTGAACTCATCAACGCAATTTAGATATATCGAAATAATAACAGAGGTTCCTATGAGAATACATCAATGCCGTCATGTTTATGCCTCACATCATGACGAACATCAACGAGGACACGGTGGCTGCTGCCACAATAGCGAGCACCAAGAACATCGCCATGGTCATGACCACGGGGAATGTTGTCACGGCGAAGGTCGTCACGGTCGTGGACACGGTGAAGGCTGTCACGGCGAGGGTCGTCACGGTCGTGGACGTGATGAAGGCTGCCACGGCGAAGGTCGTCACGGTCGTGGGCGCGGCAAAGGCTTACGCCGCCTATTCGACCACGGCGATTTGCACATTATGGTGCTCTCTTTAGTGGCAAAAAAACCAAGCTATGGCTATGAAATCATTAAAGACATCCAAGAAGCATCCAATGGCTTATATGTCCCAAGCCCGGGCGTCATTTACCCAACCTTAACGCTATTAGAAGAACAAGGCTTTTTGGAATCGCAAATTGTCGAGCGCAACCGCAAAAGTTTCTCTATTACGCCTGAAGGCACTGAACACCTCGCGCAGAATAAAGAAACTGAAGCCGTTATCAGCCGTAAATTAGCCAAAGCCCGTGAACTACAGCAAGGCAGCAACTTATCAGAAGATATCGAAATGGCAGTGAGCCGTTTTAAAGCCTTGCTCCGCCATAAAATGGTGCTCAAGCAATTAAATGAAGAACAAACTCATCAAATTGCAGCGATCATCAATGATGCCGTCAAACAAATTGAAGAAGTAAACACGTTATTAACTGACAGTAATGACGAATAAACCTTTTTATATCTCTAAAAATACCAACGGTGTGGCGCCAATCAATGGCACTACGCCGTTTTTGTTTCCGCTTTCCATTAATTGCACCATATTGGTGCGACAAATCTTTTCCTTGCACCAATACAGCGCAGTGATAGACTGTTTTTTAGCCTAATCATTGCCATCTTCTTGTCATCATCCCCATTTACGATGATTTTAAAAGTTGGCACGCTTTTCGCTTATATAACCCTAGAGAGCTTGCAATATTGTTAATGAAATAATCATTAATCTTGCGAAGCCAGATAAACCAACTCATGCACACCTTAATTGCTGCGTAAGTTGATTAGACCCGACCAGGAGAGCCGAGAATGTCCGCTAAACATGTTTTATCGTTAATCGAAGAGCACAATGTAAGATTTATTGATCTGCGTTTTACTGATACTAAAGGTAAAGAGCAACACATCACTATCCCTGCTCATCAAGTTGACGAAGACTTCTTTGAAGAAGGTCAAATGTTTGATGGCTCATCCATCGGTGGCTGGAAAGGCATCAACGAGTCTGACATGGTATTAATGCCTGATGCATCTACCGCAATGTTAGACCCATTCTACGCCGATAATACCTTAATCATTCGTTGCGACATTTTAGAGCCAGGCACTATGCAAGGTTATGATCGCGACCCCCGCTCTATCTCTAAACGTGCTGAAGATTACCTGCGTTCTAGCGGCATTGCGGATATGGTGTTATTTGGGCCTGAACCAGAATTTTTCGTGTTCGATGACATCCGCTTCGGCAACAGCATGCACAGCAGCTACTATCACATCGATGATATCGAAGCCGCATGGAACACTGGCACTAAATACGAAGGCGGTAACAAAGGTCACCGTCCAGCTGTGAAAGGCGGTTACTTCCCAGTACCACCAGTAGACTCATCACAAGATTTACGTTCAGCTATGTGTACCACAATGGAAGAGATGGGCTTAGTGGTTGAAGCTCACCACCATGAAGTGGCAACTGCAGGCCAAAACGAAATCGCAACTCGCTTTAATACCATGACCAAAAAAGCGGATGAGACTCAAATTTACAAATACGTTGTCCATAACGTTGCACACGCATACGGCAAGACCGCAACCTTTATGCCAAAACCATTAGTTGGTGATAACGGTTCCGGTATGCACTGCCACATGTCTTTATCTAAAGGTGGCGTGAACCTGTTTGCAGGCGACAAATACGGCGGGTTATCTGAGATGGCGCTGTACTACATCGGCGGTATCATCAAACACGCTCGCGCACTGAACGCGTTCACTAACCCAACGACTAACTCCTACAAGCGTTTAGTCCCAGGTTTTGAAGCGCCAGTCATGCTGGCTTACTCTGCACGTAACCGCTCTGCTTCTATCCGTATCCCAGTGGTTGCAAGCACGAAAGCACGTCGTATCGAAGTTCGCTTCCCAGACCCAGCGGCTAACCCATACTTAGCGTTTGCTGCTCAGTTAATGGCAGGTCTTGATGGCATCATCAACAAGATCCACCCAGGCGATGCAATGGACAAAAACCTGTACGACTTACCGCCAGAAGAAGCGAAAGAGATCCCAACAGTGGCTGGCTCTTTAGATGAAGCTCTGGCTGAACTGGATAAAAACCGTGAGTTCTTAACTCGTGGTGGTGTCTTTACTGACGATGCTATCGACGCTTACATCGAATTACTGCGTGCTGATATCCAACGCGTTCGTATGGCACCACACCCACTCGAATTTGAAATGTACTACAGTGCGTAACACGCCGTTCCACTGATAGTCTTTGTTGCCGTGAAGCACTTGCCCCATCTTTGGATGGGGCCTTTTCTCTGCACTGAGTGATAAACTGCAAATATTGGCTTCGACGTATCGGTTAATCAGTAAATAACGTATAATGCACCAAAATAGTGCAGGAGCAATATTACATGAAAGCCGAGCATTTACCTGTCCCCGAACATCTCCTCGATTCCTTAATTAATAGCGTATTAGTGCTGGATTACGATTTAATTATCCATTATGCCAACCATGCTGCCTTACAAATTTTGGCACAAAGCCCCCGTAAGCTCTATGGCACCCCACTTCCTTTACTATTCAACTATTGTTCATTAAATGATGAGCAGATGCTCAATAGCCTCAAAACCGGCCACAGCTTTACCGAAAACGAAGTGACACTGGTGCTTAATAACCACTCTCACATGATGTCATTGAGTGCTCAGCCTCTGTCCGACCAATTTATTCTTGTCGAGCTGTCCCAATTGGATAGCCAGCGACGCCTTAGCCAAGAGTTAGCGCAAAATGCCCAGCAGCTTGCTGCCCGTGAATTGATCCGTGGACTTGCCCATGAAATCAAAAACCCATTGGGTGGATTACGTGGCGCGGCACAATTATTGTCTAAGGCGCTGCCCGACCCGCAGCTAAACGAGTATACCCAAGTGATTATTGAGCAAGCCGACCGCCTACGCGCGTTGGTCGATAGGTTACTAGGCCCTCAATATCCGGGACCAAAAACCGAGCAAAGTATCCATCATAGTGTGGAAAATGTGATGCGCTTAGTCGGGTTAGAAAAGCCGGACAATGTCACACTGGTTCGCGATTACGATCCAAGCCTCCCCGATCTGGAATACTATCCAGACCAAGTGGAGCAAGTGCTGCTCAATATCACGCGTAACGCCTTGCAAGCGCTTGGCGATACGGGTGGCATCATCACTTTGCGCACTCGCACCGCATTTCAGGTGATGTTGCAAGGGGAGCGCTACCGCCTTGCCGCACGGATTGATATTGAAGATAACGGTCCCGGTATTCCACTCGCTATCCAAGATACGCTGTTTTATCCGATGGTCAGCGGTCGCCCTGATGGCACTGGCTTAGGCTTATCTATCGCGCGCAGTCTAGTGGATCAACATGCGGGGAAAATTGAGTTTAACAGTTGGCCGGGTCACACCGAGTTTTCTATTTATCTACCCATCAAAAAATAGGAGATAGCCATGCAGAAGGGAAAAATCTGGGTTGTTGATGACGACAGTTCAATCCGCTGGGTACTGGAGCGTGCGCTCAACAGTGCCGAACTTAATTGCACCTGTTTTGACAGCGCTGATGCAGTGCTTGCAGCCCTCGACAATGACCGCCCTGACGTATTGCTCTCCGATATTCGTATGCCGGGCATGGATGGACTTACCTTACTCAGCCAGTTAAAACAGTCACATCCATTACTGCCGATTATCATCATGACCGCGCATTCCGATTTAGATGCCGCCGTTAACGCTTATCAATCTGGCGCTTTTGACTATCTCCCTAAGCCCTTTGATATTGATGAAACCGTCGCCTTGGTGGAACGCGCGTTAAACCATAGTCGAGAACAAAACAGCGCAGTAAGCGACAAACCGCAAGCTCCCGTGATTTCATCTACCATGATCGGCGAAGCCCCTGCCATGCAGGAGGTGTATCGGATCATTGGGCGCCTTTCCCGCTCCTCAATTAGTGTACTTATCAACGGGGAATCCGGTACTGGTAAAGAGCTCGTTGCCCACGCGTTGCATCAACACAGCCCACGTGCTAATGAGCCTTTTATCGCCTTAAATATGGCGGCTATTCCAAAAGATTTAATTGAATCTGAGCTATTTGGTCACGAAAAAGGGGCTTTTACAGGCGCATCCCAAGTTCGCCAAGGGCGCTTTGAGCAAGCTAATCGAGGTTCACTATTCCTCGATGAAATCGGTGACATGCCTCTGGATGTGCAAACGCGCTTATTGCGGGTACTGGCTGAAGGGCAATTTTATCGAATTGGTGGCTATACCCCTGTTAAGGTCGATGTGCGAATTATCGCCGCAACGCACCAAAACTTAGAAAAGCGCGTGGAAGAAGGATTATTCCGCGAAGACTTGTTCCATCGACTGAACGTGATCCGCGTGCAACTTCCGCCATTACGCGAGCGCATTGAAGATATTCCTCGTCTTGCCCATTACTTTTTGCAAAATACCGCCAAGGAGTTAGGGGTAGAAAGCAAAGTTCTGCACCCTGACAGCATTAAAATTCTTCAACGCTATTCTTGGTCGGGAAATGTGCGCCAATTGGAGAACGTCTGCCGTTGGTTAACCGTGATGGCAGCTAGCCAAGAGGTGCTTCCGCAAGATTTACCAAGCGATCTATTTAATAAGCAAGAATCCAACAAGTCAGCGAAAGATCCTGCTTCATCCGCCATCCATTCTCAAGATCCTAACCTTGCGTGGTTTGATCTATTAGAAAAATGGACTGATTCCGCACTGAACGCCGGCCAGCAAAATTTATTTAATGACGCCATGCCGTTATTAGAGAAGACCATGCTCAATTGCGCCCTCAAATATACCCACGGACATAAGCAAGAAGCAGCTCGCTTATTAGGCTGGGGGCGAAATACTCTAACGAGGAAATTGAAAGAGCTGGGAATTGAAGAGTAATTTCTAGAAATCTCGCCATCTACCAACTATGATTTAATTAAGTTAACACGCGAAAAAACGTGTTAACTTTTCAATTAGTTAATATTGATCATCAATAAAATATCATCGAAGAAAACCATATTAATAAAATATCGATGTTCGATAGCCATCTTCTGTCAATATACCGTCATTGAGGGTTTCTTATGAGTGAAAATCATACAATATCCGAAATCATTGGTCATAAAATAAAATTAATTCGTGAACATCACCATTTGTCATTAAAAGAATTAGCGGATGAAATTGGTGTTTGCGAATTTCAACAGCTGAAATATGAAAAAGGAAAGGCGCGAATTCCCGTCGATAAACTAAAACAATACGCCGATTATTTTGAGATTAGTTTATTAAGCTTTTTTATATTTAGTGAAGCGGAGAAGAAATTTATTTTACATTATCTTAATAAAAAGTAGTCACTACAAGATATACACAAAG
>NZ_JAERJY010000098.1:0-13399 GCF_018257375.1 Providencia sp. JGM181
CTATAACCCTATATGAAATGAAAACATTAATAATGCCAAACCTTACTATTTTTAATTATCGCTCTCCCCAAAACATACCTTAATTACCATCTCACTCAATACATGATGACCAATCACGAAAGTCCCTAAAGCGGGCTTTCTTCTTATATACGTACAATGGAGACCCCATGAGTTTAAAGCAGCGCAGTTTAGTTCTTTTGCATACGACCCGTTTTATCACTTTTGCTACACTCAGCCCCGAAAATATTCCGTGGGCAACCACCGTCGAGCCCAAAATTCTGTTCAATCCTCTACGGTTTCTTTGGTATTCCGCGCATCAAAGCCAGCACTCCCAAAATATTCGCCATCACTCTCAAGTGAGCGGAACACTGTTTAATTATCATTTGCCTGAGTTTGGTTTGCCCGGTTTTGATGGGGCTCAGTTCACGGGGGTTGCACGGGAACTATCGGTTGATGAATCTGAGGATGCTTATCATGAATTTCATCAAAATTCGCTTTTCGATGAGACTCAAAATGCGTTGCCTTCTATTGCCCTTGAGCAACTTCAAGAAAATGGTCATTCACGCTTTTATGAGCTTATTGTTGATCAGTGGTGGTTGTTTGATATGGAATATTGGCTGGCTAATCAAGAAAGCCGTCGCATTCCTGTGCCGCTGAACTACCTTAATAATGAATAGCAGGCAGTTGGCAGGCAAAAAAAAACCGGTATCTTTCGATACCGGTTTCTACTAAGCGATTTGCAAATCAGAAATTAGTTCTGATTGTCGCTGGTGAAGCCTGCATTTAACAGTTCAGCTAAGTTCGCTGTTGCTTCATCTGCGCTAACTTGTGGAGCTTCCACAGCTTCGCTCAGATGACGACGACGGATACGATCCTGGTGGTACGCGAAACCGGTACCTGCTGGGATCAGACGTCCAACAATAACGTTCTCTTTCAGACCGCGCAGTTCATCACGCTTACCTGCTACCGCTGCTTCTGTCAGTACGCGAGTTGTTTCTTGGAACGATGCCGCTGAGATGAAGGATTCTGTTGCCAGAGATGCCTTAGTAATACCCAACAGATCACGTTCAAAGTTAGCTGGAATCTTACCTTCAGTTTCCAGTTTACGGTTAGAAACTTTAACTCGTGAGTACTCAACTTGCTCACCTTCGAGGAATTCAGAGCTTCCTGCATCCGCGATGGTGACTTTACGCAGCATCTGACGAACGATAACCTCGATGTGTTTATCGTTAATCTTAACGCCTTGTAAGCGGTAAACTTCCTGAACTTCGTTCGTGATGTAACGAGTCACAGCATGAACACCACGCAGACGCAGGATATCATGTGGAGACTCTGGACCATCAGAAACTACGTCACCGCGTTCAACGATTTCACCTTCGAATACGTTAAGCTGACGCCATTTAGGGATCATCTCTTCGTATGGCTCACTTCCATCTAATGGAGTGATAACCAGACGGCGTTTCCCTTTGGTTTCTTTACCAAACGAGATAATACCGCTGATTTCAGCCAGGATCGCAGGCTCTTTCGGACGACGAGCTTCGAACAGGTCAGCAACGCGTGGCAGACCACCCGTGATATCTTTAGTACCTACGGATTCTTGTGGAATACGCGCTAAAGTATCACCGACGTTGATAGCGATGCCGTCATCTAACTGAACAATTGCGTTACCCGGTAAGAAATACTGAGCAGGCATGTCTGTGTTAGGGATCAGAACATCTTTACCGTTCGCATCGACTACACGCAGTGCAGGACGTAAGTCTTTACCAGCACTGGTACGCTCAGCGGTATCCATAACAACGATTGAAGATAAACCTGTTAACTCATCAGTTTGACGAGTCATTGACAGACCTTCAAGCATGTCGGAGAAGCTGATGATACCCGATACTTCACTGACAACTGGCATGGTGTGTGGATCCCAGTTTGCAACGGTTTCACCGCCGATCACTGCTGCACCATCACCCTTCGTTAAGTGCGCACCGTAAGGAACTTTATAGCTCTCTTTAGTACGACCGAATTCGTCGATCAGACGCAATTCTGTATTACGAGAGGTAATTACCAGCTTGCCTTCTGAGTTAGTAACATATTTCGCGTTGAACAGTTTCAACGTACCTGTGTTACGAACTTGGATGCTAGATTCTGCTGCCGCACGAGATGCCGCACCACCGATGTGGAACGTACGCATCGTCAGCTGTGTACCCGGCTCACCGATTGACTGTGCCGCGATAACACCGATAGCTTCACCTTTGTTGATGATATGACCACGAGCAAGGTCACGACCATAACAGTGAGCACACACACCGAAGTCAGTTTCACAACTTACTACGGAACGTACTTTCACGCTGTCAACAGAGTTAGCTTCTAACAGGTCACACAGTTTTTCGTGTAACAGTGTATTACGTGGAACCAGAATATCTGCAGTACCTGGGATCAGGATATCTTCTGCAGTTACACGTCCAAGTACACGTTCACGCAGTGGTTCTTTAACGTCGCCACCCTCGATAACCGGAGTCATCAGGATACCTTCGTGAGTACCACAGTCATCTTCAGTGACAACCAAGTCCTGAGCAACGTCAACTAAACGACGAGTCAGATAACCGGAGTTCGCAGTTTTCAATGCGGTATCCGCAAGACCTTTACGAGCACCGTGGGTAGAAATAAAGTACTGGAGAACGTTCAGACCTTCACGGAAGTTCGCCGTGATTGGCGTTTCGATGATTGAGCCATCTGGCTTAGCCATCAGACCACGCATACCGGCCAGCTGACGAATCTGCGCTGCAGAACCACGAGCACCGGAGTCGGCCATCATAAAGATACTGTTGAAAGAAACTTGTTGCTCTTCTTCGCCGTCACGGTTAATGACTGCTTCAGTAGACAAGTTTTCCATCATCGCTTTAGCAACACGTTCGTTTGCCGCTGCCCAGATATCGATAACTTTGTTGTAACGTTCGCCTGCTGTAACCAGACCAGACTGGAACTGTTCCTGAATTTCTGCAACTTCTGCTTCTGCTTCGGCGATGATCCCAGCTTTTTTCTCTGGAATAACCATATCGTCGATACCAACCGATGCACCAGAACGTGCCGCATAGGCAAAACCGGTATACATGATTTGGTCAGCAAAAATAACAGTAGGTTTCAGACCCAGTACGCGGTAACAGGTGTTCAGCATTTTGGAGATTGCTTTCTTACCTAACGCTTGGTTAACCAGCGAGTAAGGCAGACCTTTCGGTACGATCATCCATAAAATTGCACGGCCAACAGTGGTATCAACTAAACCAGTATTAATCGTAATGTTACCTTCGCTGTCTTTCACTTCTTCAGTGATACGAACTTTAACGCGGGCATGCAGTGAAGCATGGCCAGAACGGTAAACACGCTCAGCTTCTTTAGGACCGGCTAAAACCATGCCCTCGCCTTTCGCGTTTACGCAGTCGCGCGTCATGTAGTAGATACCCAATACAACGTCCTGAGAAGGAACGATGATAGGCTCACCACTTGCCGGAGACAGGATGTTGTTGGTTGACATCATTAACGCACGCGCTTCTAACTGAGCTTCCAGAGTCAGAGGAACGTGTACCGCCATTTGGTCACCATCGAAGTCGGCGTTATATGCCGCACAAACGAGTGGGTGCAATTGGATAGCTTTACCTTCGATCAGAATTGGTTCGAACGCTTGGATACCCAGACGGTGAAGTGTTGGTGCACGGTTCAGCATAACTGGGTGTTCGCGGATAACTTCATCCAAGATATCCCAAACAACCGCTTCTTCGCGCTCAACCATTTTCTTCGCAGCTTTAATGGTTGTTGCCAGACCACGTAATTCTAATTTGCCGTAGATAAATGGTTTGAATAACTCAAGAGCCATTTTCTTAGGCAGACCGCACTGATGCAGACGCAGGTATGGACCTACGGTGATTACAGAACGACCTGAGTAGTCAACACGCTTACCAAGTAAGTTCTGACGGAAACGACCTTGTTTACCTTTGATCATATCTGCCAAAGATTTCAGAGGACGTTTGTTAGAACCAGTGATTGCGCGACCACGACGACCGTTATCTAACAGTGCATCAACCGCTTCTTGCAGCATACGTTTTTCGTTACGTACGATGATGTCTGGCGCAGCCAGATCCAGAAGACGTTTCAGACGGTTGTTACGGTTGATTACGCGACGATACAGATCGTTCAGATCCGATGTAGCGAAACGACCACCATCCAGTGGTACTAATGGACGCAGATCAGGTGGCAGAACTGGCAGAACGTTCAGGATCATCCACTCTGGTTTGTTACCAGATTGAATAAACGCTTCTAACAGTTTGATACGCTTAGTCAGCTTTTTACGCTTGGTTTCTGAGTTAGTTTCGTTTAACTCTTCACGCAGCGTTTCACACTCGTTCTCAAGATCGAGGTTTTTCAGCAGACCTTGGATTGCTTCCGCACCCATTTTCGCGTCGAATTCGTCACCGAACTCTTCCAACGCATCTAAGTATTGCTCTTCTGTCAGAATCTGTGCGCGCTCAAGGCTGGTCATCCCGCCTTCAACAACAACATAAGATTCAAAATACAGAACGCGTTCGATATCGCGCAGTGGCATATCGAGCAGCAAACCGATACGTGATGGCAGTGATTTTAAGAACCAAATATGCGCAGTTGGAGACGCGAGTTCAATATGACCCATACGCTCACGACGCACTTTAGTTTGTGTAACTTCAACGCCACACTTCTCACAAATCACACCACGGTGTTTTAAACGCTTGTACTTACCGCACAGGCATTCGTAGTCTTTTACTGGCCCGAAAATACGTGCGCAGAAAAGACCGTCACGCTCAGGTTTGAACGTACGGTAGTTAATGGTTTCTGGCTTTTTAACTTCACCGAATGACCATGAACGGATCATGTCAGGTGATGCCAGAGCAATCTTGATCGCATCAAACTCTTCGGTCTTGGTTTGCGCTTTCAGAAACTTAATTAAGTCTTTCACAAAATGGCTCCTGTCGGAGTTAGACCTGTCAGGTGAGTGCTCGAAGCCACTCTCCCCAAATCCCAGTGCTTACACGGGCCGGAAGGCGAACCTTCCGGCACAGAACGAATTACTCGTCTTCCAGCTCGATGTTGATACCCAGTGAGCGGATTTCTTTCAGCAGTACGTTGAAAGATTCCGGCATACCAGGTTCCATCTGATGGCTGCCATCGACGATGTTTTTATACATCTTCGTACGGCCGTTAACGTCATCCGATTTAACTGTAAGCATTTCTTGAAGGGTATAGGCTGCACCGTATGCTTCCAGTGCCCACACTTCCATCTCCCCGAAACGCTGACCACCGAACTGCGCTTTACCACCCAGCGGTTGCTGAGTAACCAAGCTGTAAGAACCAGTTGAACGGGCGTGCATCTTATCGTCAACCAAGTGGTTCAGTTTCAGCATGTACATGTAACCTACGGTGACTTGACGCTCAAATTTCTCGCCAGTACGACCGTCGAACAATGTAATCTGACCTGAAGTTGGCAGACCGCCCAGTTTCAGCAGTTCTTTAATTTCTTTCTCTTTTGCACCATCAAACACTGGTGTTGCAATTGGCATACCTTTTCTCAGGTTCTCTGCCAAACGCATAACTTCTTCATCAGAGAAAGTATTTAAGTCAACTTTCTGACGCGGATCATCACCTAAATCGTAAGCTTTCTGGATGAATTCACGCAGTTTGGCAACTTCTTGCTGCTGTTTAAGCATAGCATTGATTTTTTCACCAATACCTTTCGCAGCCATACCTAAGTGAGTTTCCAGAATCTGACCGATGTTCATACGTGATGGTACGCCCAGCGGGTTCAGAACGATGTCAACTGGGTTACCGTTTTCATCGTAAGGCATGTCTTCAACTGGGTTGATTTTTGAGATAACACCTTTGTTACCATGGCGACCCGCCATTTTATCACCCGGTTGGATCTGACGTTTAACTGCCAGATAAACCTTAACAATTTTCAGTACGCCCGGTGCAAGGTCATCACCTTGAGTGATCTTGCGACGTTTTGCTTCCAGTTTCTTAGCGAACTCAGATTTCAGTTCATCGTACTGTTCAGCTAATTGCTCTAACTGGTTCTGTTTCTCTTCATCAGCTAATGCTAATTCTAACCAACGGTCACGAGGCAGTTTGTCCAGTTTATCAGCTTCAATACCACCGCTGATCAGTACAGAACGGATACGAGAGAACAGTGCGGATTCAAAAATACGCAGCTCTTCTGTTAAGTCTTTCTTCGCATCACGTAACTGAGTTTCTTCGATTTCCAGAGCACGTTTGTCTTTCTCTACTCCATCACGGGTAAATACTTGTACGTCGATAACCGTACCTGATACACCGTTAGGAATACGTAAAGAAGAGTCTTTAACGTCTGAAGCTTTTTCACCGAAGATAGCACGCAGCAGTTTTTCTTCTGGTGTTAATTGGGTTTCACCTTTAGGGGTGACTTTACCAACCAGAATGTCTCCGCCTTTCACTTCTGCACCGATATAAACGATACCGGATTCATCAAGTTTAGACAGTGCTGCTTCACCAACGTTTGGAATATCCGCAGTGATCTCTTCAGGCCCTAATTTGGTGTCACGAGACACACAAGAGAGTTCCTGAATGTGAATAGTTGTGAAACGGTCTTCTTGAACAACACGCTCAGAAACTAAGATGGAGTCTTCGAAGTTATAACCATTCCATGGCATGAATGCCACGCGCATGTTTTGACCCAGTGCTAATTCGCCGAGGTCTGTTGAAGGACCATCCGCTAACACATCACCACGTTCAACTGGTTCACCTAAAGATACGCAAGGCATCTGGTTAATACAGGTGTTCTGGTTAGAACGAGTGTATTTAGTCAGGTTATAGATATCGATTCCAGCTTCGCCCGGATACATCTCATCTTCGTTAACTTTGATAACGATACGAGAAGCATCAACGTATTGAACTGAACCACCACGTCTTGCAACAGCAGTAACACCGGAGTCAACCGCTACTGCACGTTCCATACCTGTACCAACTAATGGTTTGTCAGCACGTAAAGTAGGAACCGCTTGACGTTGCATGTTCGCACCCATCAATGCACGGTTGGCGTCATCGTGTTCAAGGAATGGGATCAGTGACGCACCAACAGAAACAACCTGTTGAGTCGAAACGTCCATATATTCAACTTGTTCACGGCTGAATAAGCTTGACTCGCCTTTGTTACGGCAAGTAACTAATTCTTCGATGAAACGGCCATCGTCGCTTAATACGGTGTTTGCCTGAGCAATGATGAAGTTACCTTCTTCGATTGCAGACAGGTAATGGATTTCATCAGTTACGATGCCATCACGGACTAAACGGTATGGAGTTTCTAAGAAACCGTACTCATTGGTCTGTGCATAAACAGATAATGAGTTGATCAGACCGATGTTCGGACCTTCAGGGGTTTCGATTGGACAAACACGACCATAGTGAGTTGGGTGTACGTCACGTACTTCGAAGCCTGCGCGTTCACGAGTCAGACCACCAGGGCCTAATGCAGAGATACGACGTTTGTGCGTAATTTCAGACAGTGGGTTGTTCTGGTCCATAAATTGAGACAGCTGGCTGGAACCAAAGAACTCTTTAACTGCTGCTGAAATTGGCTTAGCGTTGATCATATCCTGAGGCATTAATGCATCGAGGTCGCCCAGAGAAAGACGTTCTTTCACTGCACGCTCAACACGAACCAGACCTACACGGAATTGGTTCTCAGCCATTTCGCCAACGGAACGAATACGACGGTTACCTAAGTGGTCGATATCATCGACTTCGCCTTTACCGTTACGGATATCGATGAGTTTACGCATAACATCAATGATGTCTTCTTCACTCAGGATACCAGAACCTTCGATTTCATCGCGGTTCAGTGAACGGTTGAACTTCATGCGACCTACAGCAGACAAGTCGTAACGGTCTTCAGAGAAGAACAGGTTATCGAACAGGTTTTCTGCAGCTTCGCGTGTTGGTGGCTCACCAGGGCGCATCATACGGTAGATTTCTACCAGTGCACTTAAGCGATCGTTAGTTGGGTCGACGCGAACGGTTTCAGAGATATAAGCACCGTGGTCTAAGTCGTTGGTGAACAATGTTTCGATTGTTTTGTGACCAGACTGGCTCAGACGTGCCAACATATCTAATGACAGTTCCATGTTCGCTGCACAAATCAGCTCACCGGTGCTCTCATCGATGTAATCTCTTGCAACAACTTTACCTGCGATGTATTCAACAGGAACTTCGATGTTGCTAACTTCTTCTTTTTCTAACTGACGAATATGACGAGCAGTGATACGACGGCCTTTTTCAACATACACTTTGCCGTTTGCTTCGATATCGAAAGAAGCAGTTTCACCACGCAGACGCTCAGGAACCAGCGTCATCATCAGTTTGTTATCGCGGATTTGGAATACAGTTTTGTCGAAGAACAGATTTAAGATTTCTTCGGTGTTGTAATCCATTGCACGCAGAATAATGGTCGCAGGTAATTTACGGCGACGGTCAATACGTACAAACAGGTTATCTTTCGGATCGAATTCGAAATCAAGCCATGAACCACGGTAAGGAATAATACGTGCGTTATACAGCACTTTACCTGATGAGTGAGTTTTACCTTTATCGCTATCGAAGAATACACCAGGACTACGGTGTAACTGGGAAACGATAACACGCTCAGTACCGTTGATAACAAAAGTTCCGTTTTCAGTCATGAGTGGAATTTCACCCATGTAGACTTCTTGTTCTTTGATGTCTTTAACGGTGCCTTCTGGAGCTTCTCGCTCATACACGATCAGGCGCAGTTTTACACGCAGTGGTGCAGAATAGGTCACGCCGCGAATTTGACATTCTTTAACGTCAAAAACAGGCTCACCTAAACGATAGCTGACATATTGCAGCTCAGCATTACCGCTGTAGCTCTGAATTGGGAATACGGAACGGAAAGCAGCTTCCAGACCATTCTGGCCATCAGGATCTTGCTCGATAAACTTCTGGAACGAGTCAAGTTGGATGGAAAGGAGATAAGGTATATCCAAAACTTGTGGACGTTTACCAAAATCCTTACGAATACGTTTTTTCTCGGTATAGGAGTAAACCATAGGTTTCCTCAGCTCGTTGATCAGTGACCCAAATCGTTCGCCTTTGGATTAAGGGCAGAACAGGAACGCGTTTTTTGAAGAAATGGAAAATGAATACTTTCCTGAATACCCATTTCTATTACTCTTAAATCATTTCATTGCGTTGCAGTTGCTACCGAGCTACCCGAGCGGGTCGTAGCGCAGAACACAGTATATTAAGTCGTCAAATAGAAAGAAGTATTGGAGGGTTGTTTGTTAACATTAAAACTGCGTGAAAAGCTGTTAACACCCATCACGCTTTACAGCGCAAAAAGGCTGGTGATTAAAAAATCACCAGCCATCAGCCTAATTACTTAAGCTGCGTTCTTGAAATTGAACTTATTTAAGTTCAACAGAAGCGCCTGCTTCTTCAAGAGATTTTTTCAGAGTTTCAGCTTCGTCTTTGCTTGCAGCTTCTTTGATAACTGCTGGAGCTGATTCTACCATATCTTTAGCTTCTTTCAGGCCAAGACCGGTTGCGCCACGAACTGCTTTGATAACTGCAACTTTGTTCGCACCAACAGATGCCAGAACAACGTCGAATTCAGTTTTTTCTTCAGCAGCTTCAGCTGGACCCGCAGCAACAGCAACAGCTGCAGCAGCAGAAACGCCGAATTTTTCTTCCATCATAGTAATCAGTTCAACAACGTCCATTACAGACATTTCTGCAACTGCATCAAGGATTTGGTCTTTAGTGATAGACATAACAAGTGTTCCTAAAATTCAGAAATAGTTTATACGTTAAAAAGCAACGAAGGAAAGGGCTTATGCAGCTTCTTTCTGATCGCGCAGAGCAGCCAGAGTACGAACCAATTTGCCGGCAGCGGCTTCTTTCATGGTTGCCATCAGGCGTGCGATTGCTTCATCGTAAGTTGGGAGAGTTGCCAGACGATCGATATCTTTCGCTTGGATTAACTCACCTTCAAAGGCCGCAGCTTTAATCTCAAATGCTGGATTCGCTTTCGCGAACTCTTTGAACAGACGAGCGCCAGCGCCCGGATGTTCGTTAGAGAAAGCAATTAAGGTTGGACCAACAAACGCGTCTTTCAGTACATCATAAGCTGTACCTTCAACAGCACGGCGAATCAGTGTGTTACGAACAACACGGATATAAACGCCAGCTTCGCGACCTGCTTTACGCAGTTCAGTCATTTTTGCTACAGTTACGCCGCGTGAATCAGCAACAACTGCAGAAAGCGCGCCTTTGGCTACTTCGCTGACTTCAGCAACAATCGCTTGTTTGTCTTGAAGATTTAGTGCCATTAGCTTCTTGCTCCTGGATTAACCGGGAAAACCCGGGACTCACATCACTCAAACACAACATTATGTAAGAGCGCTAAAACACGGTGAGCAGAATAGAAATCCAGAATTAAATTCTAGGTATCTCTGTCACCGTCTACGCAGGTAAATTAAGTAGCTACTAGTAACTAATAAACTACACCTGCGGTCTTGGACGGGGTCTGGAAAGGCCAGACTCCATACCGAAATTTGTGGTTTGCTGAGCATATTTCTATACCCAACAAACTCGAGGCGTCAAATTTTATACAAATTTGACGCAAAGGTAAAGCCTAATTGCCGATTAGCAAATGCTAACGGAATTAAACTGCTGCTGACAGACCAGATTGGTCGATAGCAACACCTGCGCCCATGGTAGTGGACAGGCTGATTTTCTTGATGAAAACACCTTTAGCAGAAGCTGGTTTTGCTTTTTTCAGCGCGATCAGCAGTGCTTCTAAGTTTTCTTTCAGTTTGTCAGCGTCGAAATCAGCTTTACCGATAGTGGTATGGATGATTCCGTTTTTGTCGTTACGGTAACGAACCTGACCAGCTTTAGCGTTATTAACTGCTTCAGCAACGTTAGGAGTTACAGTACCAACTTTCGGGTTTGGCATCAGACCACGTGGGCCCAGAACTTGACCTAATTGGCCAACAACGCGCATTGCATCTGGAGAAGCAATAACAACGTCAAAGTTCATTTCACCAGCTTTGATTTTATCAGCCAGATCTTCCATACCAACCAGTTCAGCGCCAGCAGCTTTAGCAGCTTCAGCGTTTGCGCCTTGTGCGAACACAGCAACACGAACTGAACGGCCAGTACCGTGTGGCAGTACAGTTGCACCGCGAACGTTCTGGTCAGATTTACGAGCATCGATACCAAGATTGATAGCTACGTCAACGCTTTCAACGAATTTAGCAGTCGCTAATTCTTTCAGCAGAGCAACGGCTTCATTGATGTCATACTGTTTAGTTACATCAACTTTCTCACGGATATTGCGCATGCGCTTAGTCAGTTTAGCCATTCTATTAGTCCTCCACTACCAGGCCCATGGAACGAGCAGTACCAGCGATTGAACGCATCATCGCGTCAACGTCAGCACCAGTCATATCCGCAGCTTTAGTTTCTGCGATTTCGCGAACCTGTGCAGAAGTCACTTTACCAACTTTGTCTTTGTTCGGCTTACCAGAACCAGACTTAACGCCAGCCGCTTTTTTCAGCAGAACTGCTGCCGGTGGAGTTTTAGTTACGAAAGTGAATGAACGGTCTGCATAAACAGTAATAACAACAGGAATTGGTAAACCTTTTTCCAGGCTGTCTGTTTTTGCGTTGAACGCTTTACAGAATTCCATGATGTTCACACCTTGCTGACCCAGTGCTGGACCAACCGGTGGACTTGGGTTTGCCATACCAGCTGCTACTTGCAGCTTAACGTAGGCTTGTACTTTCTTAGCCATGAATATTTCCTCAAATTGGGTAATAACGCCTTAATGGATTAAGGCTCCCCGTTACATTAACGCCCCGCAAAATACCGTTTGCACAGTATGATGCCAAGCATAAAAAACAAAAGGCGCGAAATTGTATGAAAATTTCGCGCCTTTTGCAAGTCTGCTATTCGGAATTGTTAGGCTTTTTCTACCTGTCCGAAGTCTAACTCAACTGGAGTTGCACGACCAAAAATAGAAACAGAGACTTTTAAGCGGCTCTTTTCATAGTCGATTTCTTCAACAACACCGTTGAAATCAGCGAATGGACCTTCACTAACACGAACCATTTCACCTGGTTCAAATAGCGTTTTAGGACGTGGCTTATCACCAACTTGTTGTAAGCGATTCATAATCGCATCAACTTCTTTATCACTAATTGGTGCTGGACGATCTGAAGTCCCACCGATAAAGCCCATTACACGCGGAACACTGCGTACTAAGTGCCAAGAGTCATCATTCATGACCATTTGAACTAATACGTAACCAGGGAAGAATTTGCGCTCACTTTTACGGCGCTGACCGCTACGGATCTCAACAACTTCTTCAGTTGGAACCATAACATCGCCAAACAACTCTTCCATATTATGTAATTTGATATGTTCACGCAGAGACTGTGCTACGCGACCTTCAAAACCAGAGAATGCCTGAATGACATACCAGCGTTTTTTAGGTAAATCTGACATTTAGAATAACCTCAGGCTTGTAATAAATGAAACTAAACGCACTAGGATACCATCTAATCCCCACAGGATTAGTGACATTACAGCCGTTACAGCAGCAACAATCAAAGTCGTTTGTAATGCTTCCTGGCGAGTAGGCCAAATGACTTTCTTCACCTCGATGCGAGCTTCGCGCGCAAACGCCAGAGTTGCTTTACCTTTTGTGGTCCACAAAGCAACAGCACCAGCAATAGCTACTACAGCCACAACTGCAAAAGCACGCAGTGCGAGATTATATTGACGGAAGTAATAGTTGCCTACGATAGCAACTAATAATAAGGCACAGACAACTACCCATTTGAAGATGTCTGCACTGCGTCCACTTCCTTGAGCTTCGCTATTCGCACTCATAATTCAACCTGTTACCATGAAGTATGTATAAAGCTCGCTTGCCTTACCTTTGCAGTATGGCAATCAGAGCACACCAATAGAATATGCCAGCATACCCAGTAAATTTAATCACCACCCTATTTCGAAAATAAATTTCTTTTCGTGGCAGCGGTAAAATATACCATAACTTCTGAGCAAAACCTTAATAAATCTCATATAACTGCATCGGGCTCTCAATACAGTTAGTAAATCGTTGTTTCAGAGCCTATCTCACCAATAATTATGAAAACGATTGATGAGATAGGTTCTTAGGTTTAAACGCTAACATTTTAAAAACTTGAGTATAAAAAGGGCATCAGTCGATGCCCTTTTTACTAAAGTGGTTCTTTCTTATTCAGAAAGAGCGGTATTATGCAATGATTTTTGCAACAACACCCGCACCTACAGTACGACCAC
>NZ_JAERJY010000099.1:0-13379 GCF_018257375.1 Providencia sp. JGM181
TCACTATCTCTACCTACAGACTTTAAATGGTATTAAAAACTAACTTGTTATTTGTTTATGAAGTTTTATATTGATTAAAAAAATTTTTTGGCTTGATGCTGATTAAGTGATTTTGATTGGAATTTAATTTCAATTTTAAATGTCAATATCTATATAAATTACCGGATAGTAAGTAAATCAATAGATTTATATTCTGTATATTAACATCTAAGTGGTGATATCTTTTATTAAAAATAAAAAGTGTGTATCATAGTACCCATTAAGCAAGAATGTGAATTAATTGTTATAACTTTTATTGAGTTAGCGGGTTTATTATGCTTGAAAACTTCGGTATTACAAACTTATGGACTTATCTTATCGGTGTAATTTTTATTACATTGGTACCAGGCCCTAATTCTCTATTTGTTTTAACGAGTAGCGCAAAATATGGTGTAAAAAATGGTTACAAAGCAGCACTTGGTGTATTTACTGGTGATGCATTGCTCATTTTTTTATCATTCTTAGGTGTCGCGTCTTTAGTCAAAACGTCTCCTATATTTTTTAGCGTGATCAAATATGCGGGTGCTGCCTACTTATTTTACTTAGGTATTAAAACGTTATATTCAGTATTACATAAAAAAGAATCTGCAACAGATGTCGATGGGATCATATTAGAAACAAAAGGGACTTATAAGAAAGCCGTCTTTTTAAGTTTGCTAAATCCAAAAATGATCATTTTTTATGTTTCATTCTTCATTCAATTTATTGATCCAGCGTACCCAAGTGCAGGGGTGCCATTTTTTGTGCTCGGCGTGATATTAGAAGCATGCAGCATGTTTTATCTATCAATGCTGATATTTGGTGCTGTTGCAGTGACCAATATGGTAAAACACAATAAAAAATTATCTAAATTTTCAAATAGCTGTATTGGTGCTGTCTTTTTAATGTTCGGTGCAAAATTAGCATTAACAGCCTAATTTATTGATTTATAAATTTTTATCAAAGGGTAGCTGGCGAATGTGCCAGCTATTTTTTTGTTCTTAATTTATCTTTTCAGGTTTTTTCCTGTTTGCCTTCAGAGTGATGCCTGTCATTATGACGCTAATTTAGTCACGACTAAGTAAGCCGCTGTACAAGGAAGTATGAGTACGGTCATATACAAAACCATCGAATTGATATTAATTGAGGTTGTTATGCACATTCTGGGATTATTAATCTATTTTATTCCTGCGATTTATTTCGCTGTCCATTCAATAAAGAGTAATCAAAACTCTTATTGGTTGTTCATTTTATTTGTTTTCCCAATTTTGGGCTCGGTTGTTTATGCGCTGGTCATTTGGATGCCGGCTATGCGTTATTCCCGCCAAGGATATAAAATAGAAAGAGCGATTAAAAAACAATTAGCACCCAATAAAAGCATCAATCAAGCTCTAAAAGAGTATGAATTAAATCCGACTACGAATAGTTGTGTAACACTAGCTGACGCATATACCGATAAAGGTGACTATCAAAATGCGATTAAATACTATCAGGAATCACTGCAAGGAATTAATCAGTATTCACCGGATATTATGTTGAAATATGCGGATGCACTGTATGAAGCGGGAGAATACACGCGTTGTAAAGAGACGTTAGACCTATTGTGTGAAAAAAATCCAACGTTCAACTCGAATACGGGACATTTTTTATATGCTCGTTCTTTAGTGCGCTTAGGTTTGGTTACAGAAGCTGATAATGAGTTTCGTGCCTTATTAAGTCATCGTGACCATATTGAATACAAGGTTGCTTACGCTGAGTTTTTATTTGAACAAAAACGAGTGATTGAAGCGATGTTACTAATTGATGAAGTGATTAAAACCTATTCACTTTTGCCCAAAGCGGCACAAAATTATAATAAGTACTGGTATCAAACGGCCGTAAAACTAAAAAACAGTAAGTTAATAGGGTAAGTTAGCTTTCAAGCACAATTATTAAAAACATCTCGTTATTGGCTCTCCATCGTTTGTATGGAGAGCCAAATTATTGCAGTTATTCTTATTATCGTAATTATTCCTACCAGCGTTTTATATCTCTATCGGATTGAGTGACAGATGTGCATTTCGCTAATAGCGGCAATGTTTTCTTTTTCAAATCATCCATCAAGCTATAAATAACGGGAACAAATAGTAAGCTGAGAACGGTTGAACTCATCAAGCCGCCGATAACAGCAACTGCCATTGGGGCTCTAAATCCTGCATCAGCTCCCGTTGTAAGCACAAGAGGGATCATTCCCGCAATCATTGCAAAAGTAGTCATAATAATTGGACGAATTCGTTCCTGACCCGCTTCGATCATAGCTTGTTGTCGATTTAAACCAGCTCGTTCTTTTTCAAGAATAAACTCCACCAAAAGTATCGAGTTTTTGGTCACTATCCCCATTAACATTAAAATACCAATAATGACAGGAAGATCTATCATCGCACCATATAACACTAAGGCGATAATGGCTCCACCGATAGAGAATGGTAGTGCCACTAAAATCGTTATAGGTTGCATAAAATCTTTAAACAGAATAATGAGTATGGCGAATACCAGTAATACACTGAAAAGCATTGTTGTACTAAAGCGTTCAAACATATCGAGCATGAACTCCATATCACCATACTCTAATGGCTCAATACTTTTTGGTAGTGATTGATATTCAGGAAGTTCGACAACGCGTTCCAATGCTTCGCCAAGTGATAACCCATCTAAATTACCTTCAATAGACATTTTCCTAGCTCGATTTATGCGGTCAATCTGTGATGGTCCATCGCTAAAATTAATGTTAGCGACGGATTTAAGTGGCACAGTTAAATCATTACCGCTACGAATATAGAGATTACGCAACGCGCTTACGTCATTTTTTTGATTGTCAGGTAAAACAACCTGTAACGTTAATTGTCTATCCGGTAAATTAAATTTAGCGCTGCGAGAGTTTGATTCTCCCATTGTTGCCACTCTTAATGTATTGGCGATTTCTTCTACATTAACTGCAGTTCTTCCTAAATCTTGCAAGTCAGGGGAAATAATCAGCTCTTTACGTAAAAGTGGCTTAACAACACGGACGTTATTAATTCCATTCACTTTGGCAACTGCATCGCGAAGCTTATGCATTTGAATCTCTAGCTCTTTGGGATCAGCTCCTGTAAAGGTCAATGAAAATTCTTTATTTCCTTCGCTATTACTGAAGGTATAGCGTGCATCTGGAGTTTGTTGTAATAGGTGAGAAATTGAGTTTTCAAACTGTTTTTGTGACATTTCACGTTCATTTGGTTCTGTTAATGTCAGAATTATTTGACCTTTATGCTGAGCTATTCCATCGGCGTCATCGCTGATCCCCGCAATGGTATAAATTGACTTTATTTCAGTACGTGATTTCAATTGTTCAGCCATATTCCTAACCGCTTTTTGAGTTTCTTCAACAGGGGTTCCTGGTGGTAATTCCACTTCAATCTGGCTAACACTAATATCGCCTTCAGGCATAAAGCCAATAGGCAGATAAGTAATACTGGAAATTGAACCAATCAAAAATATAAATGCGAATGAAAGGGCGAGTTTGCGATGTTTCAATGTCATTACTAACAATTGAGAATATCGATTGATCCAGTTAGGTACAGAATGTTCGGTCACTTTCTTTTTTGCAGGTAATAAAACATAGGCCGCCATTAATGGCGTAACTAATCGGGCTACGAGTAATGAAGATAAAACAGCCGCGGAAACGGTAATACCAAAAGGCACAAAGTATTTACCAACAAAGCCGCCAATAAAACTGACGGGCAAGAATACCGCTACAATAGTGAGCGTGATGGCTACAATGGCAAAACCTATCGCGTCCGAGGCTTTTAACGCAGCTAAATAAGGGCGTTCGCCTCGTTCTATGTATTTTTGGATATTTTCAATTTCGACAATCGCATCATCGACCAAAATACCGATGACTAATGTCAAAGCAAGCAGTGTCATACTATTAAGTGAATAGCCAAATATTGCCAATACCAAAAAGGTGGGAAGAATAGATAAAGGTAATGCAACAGCCGCGACCAAGGTGGCTCGCCAACTTTTTAAAAAGAAGAAGACAATGATAACGGTTAAAAATGCACCTTCTAATAAAGTTTGGATCGTTAAATGGTAGCTTGATTCTGTATATTTCACGGTTGATGAAACAAGCTGAATAGAAATATCAGGGTGTTTCAGTTTTAATTGTGCAAGCTCATGTTCAACATTATTTGCGACCTCGGTATCACTGGAGCCTTTAGCGCGAAATACGGCAAAACCAACTACATCTTTACCATTTAATTGCGAAATGGTTTTGGTTGTTTTTTGACCTTGATAAATTGCAGCAATATCCCCGAGTTTAATCCACTGTTGATTACCAATAGGTAATTGGATATTTTTAATTTCATCAACGTTCTTTTTTTCACCTAAAATCCGAATAGTATGTTGTAGGTCATTATATTTAGACGAGCCACCAGCGGAATTTTGATGCGTGCTTCTGAGTAGTTCATTAATACTTAGGATAGACAATTGCAATGCTGCAAGTTTATCGGCGTCTGGCTCGATGCGAATAACGCTATCAGCACCACCAAGGCGACTGACTTTTTGTACTCCGTGGGCCGTAATTAACTGTTTACTGACTGTATCATCAATAAACCAAGATAAATCGGCAAGGGATTGGCTATCTGATGAAACGGCGTAACGTAATATTGCACCGCCTTCGATATCAATACGGTTAATTAATGGTTCATCAATTGTTTGCGGTAAATCGCTGCGAATTTGTGCGATTTGTTCACGAATATCATTGGTTGCAATATAGGCATCCACAGTTAAATCAAATTCAATAGTGGTGGTGGAAATGCCTTCAGTGATGGTTGATGTGATATGACGGATCCCTGGAATACCAGAAACTGCCCGTTCAACTGGTTTCGTGATAGCGTTTTCCATTTCGGTCGGGGATGAGCCATCTTGCGTAATGGTCACTGTGACTATTGGAAAATTAACTACCGGGTTTGCAGTAACAGGCAATTGATTAAAAGAAAATATACCCGCAATCGTGAGCGCTAAGAACATAACGATAGTAGGAATAGGGCGTGTGATTGCCCATGAAGATAGTTGGAGTTTCATTGACTATCCTTGACTGGGGTCACAGTATCATTTTCAGTTAAAAAGGCTTGGGCATTGGTGACAACAACGGTATCACTGGAAATAGGGGACAAAATCTCGATACGGCCATCATGAATTTTTCCGGTCGTTATTTTTTGCTGCTTCACTTTATTATCAACGACAGTAAAAATGACTCG
Source organism: Providencia sp. JGM181 (assembly GCF_018257375.1). NCBI lineage: Bacteria > Pseudomonadati > Pseudomonadota > Gammaproteobacteria > Enterobacterales > Morganellaceae > Providencia > Providencia sp. JGM181. Next base: position 5,295 of record NZ_JAERJY010000099.1, read on the forward strand.
TTCACCATTATCAAATGTTCGAATGGCACTGTATGGGAGCGTAGTTTGCAGTTTTTCTGGATTGGAAATAATTGCTGTGCCTGATTCTCCAGCTTGTAGATTATCTCCATTTTCAGCGAGAGAAATACGAATCTTTCCTTGTTGTGAAATAGGATCTACTTTCGGTGCTAAGTAACGCAATTTTCCTGCTATTTGATGATTATTAGGCGCTTTTAATTGGATAGACGTCAGATTTGATAAACGTTTTAATTCTGAAATATGCGCTAAAGCATTAAATTCAATTTCACCATCTTCAATGATTTTAAACAGTAATTGATTATCCGTTAGCATTCCGCGAATAGCATGACGCTCACTGATTACACCAGAAATAGGCGCAATGATCCGTGACTTATCTTGTTGGCTTTTTTCTTTCGCGAGCTGAGCTTGTAATTGACGCAGTTCTGCTTTATTAGCATCTAATAGTGCGTTCGCCGCTAAAGATTCTGATTTTGCTTTTTCAAAGTCGTTGGCAGAAATAACCCCAGTTTTAGCCAGCGGAGCTAGGCGAGAAAGTTCTTTTTGCGCTTGTTCTGCCACAGCTTTTTGCTGCTTAATATAGGCTGTGGCTTTTTCAGTTTCAGCTTGTAACTGGCTTACAGATGCATTTTGGAGTGGAGATTCTAATATGGCGAGTAGTTGGTTTTTTTCAACCCATTGACCTTCTTCAACCAGTACATCAATCACCATTTGTTGTTGCAAAGGTGAGCCAATCGCAATTTCATTTTTTGCAACAAATGTCCCTGGTAAGACCAAGGTTTCCGTATAGGGTATTTGCTTAGGTGAAGTCACACTTAATCGCATGGTTTCAGAAAATGAGACCGGCGATATAAACAGCATACAAAACAGTAGGGAGGTAATACTAAAACGTTTCATAAACCCATAAATCCTAATCGTGATATTGAGGGTAAATTAATGAAATCGCCTCAGTATTACCATAAACCAAAGTTAAACCTTAATTTTCCGTTAAGGTTAGTTATTTCAATATTTAACGTGAAAAACGTTTTGAACCTGCGACACACAGAATGACTCCAAGTGTAGACATGATCATGACGCTATTAACTGTTTCATTAAGCAGCCAAGCGGAAAGCACTAATCCAATAAACGGTTGTAATAGTTGCAATTGACTGACGCCCGAAATTCCGCCTTCAGCCAGCCCTCGGTACCAAAAAAAGAAACCAATTAGCATACTAAACAGAGAGACATAACCTAGGCCCATCCATGCTTCAAATGGAACAGTAGAAAACGTGGGTGGTAAGCGCAAAATACTGAATATCACCATGATGGGTAATGCTAAAACCAACGCCCAGCAAATCACCTGCCAACTCCCTAATGATTTTGAAAGTACAGCACCTTCTGCGTAGCCCAACCCACAGACAATTACAGCAATGACCATATATAAGTCACCTTGCCATGCGTAAGTGGCTCCTTGAAGAATTGCGAAGCCGATTACAAATAAACTTCCCATGATTGAAAACAACCAAAACAATTTGCGAGGGCGCTCGCCTGCTCGTAAAACACCGAATAAAGCGGTAGACAAAGGAAGCAGCCCTAAATATACAATGGAGTGAGATGAGCTAATGTACTGTAATGCAACAGCAGTTAAGAATGGAAAGCCAAGCACCACACCAAATGTCACGATAAGAAGAGGAATCAACTTTTGTCTTGCTGGAATTTTTTGGCGTAAAACTATCAAAACAATCAGAGCCAAAATCCCAGCGATAGTAGCCCGCAGAATGGTCAAATAATCGGGCGAAAATCCACTGATAGCCAGTTTGGTTGCGGGAAGTGAGCCACTAAATATAGCAACGCCAATAAAGCCACTGATCCAACCGCGAGTGGTATGAGATGAATCCGTTATGGAAACACTGCTCGATGTTAATGATTTAATTTGATTCATAATTGACCGTTATTATTAGTAATTGAGTTTTACTAAGCTAATCGACATAATCATGACAATCAAAAAATTGTCATAGGTACAATTTCATGGCTCAGAATCGTTATAAGCAGCATGTTGACTTGCTTTCAGCGCAAATCATGAGTGGCGAATTTAAAGCGGGGGAGCGTTTGCCTACGCATCGCCATTTTGCGGAAAAATCGGGTATTTCCTTAGTGACAGCTTCGCGGGTATATCGAGAACTGATGGAACGGGGCTTGATCATCGGAGAAACCGGGCGAGGCACCTTTGTCCGAGATATCAATCTATTGCCCAAGTTAAGTATTGAGCAAGATGTCGCTAAAAACACGTTAGACCTGAATTTTAGTTATCCGATTGCGAAAGAACAAACCAAACTATTACGGGAATCGTTACGGGAAATAGCGGTTGGTGGTGATCTAGAAGGGATTCTTTATTATCAACAACATACAGGGCGTGAACATGAAAGAAAAATGGTCGCTAAATACTTAAAACAGCGTGGGTTAACTCATGCAACGGCAGATACAGTGGCTTTAGTGAGTGGTGGTCAACATGGTTTAGCTACCATCATTTTAGGTATGTTCAGTCCTGGGGATATTATTGCGGTCGATGCCTTAACTTACCCGGGGTTTAAGGCTCTTGCAAAAATTTACCATTTAGAACTGATATCTGTGCCTACGGCAGAAAATGGTCCAAACTTACAAGCACTGGATAAGCTATGCCAACAGAGAAAAATTCGGGCTTACTATGCGATGCCGACTTTGCATAATCCGCTAGGCTGGGTGATGAGTTTATCGGAGCGTAAAAAGCTGGTGGACATAGCCAAACAGCACCAATTTTTCTTAATTGAAGATGGATCTTATGCCTTTTTACAGCGACCAGCAGTTGTTCCATTAGCAACGCTGGCACCTGAAATTACATTTTATACAACAGGTTTTTCGAAGAATATTGCAACGGGATTACGTGTCGGTGCGGTATTGGCACCGCAACAATATATTGAAAACATCGAGCGTATTATCCGAATTACAACATGGAATACACCGGCAATAACCACGGCTATCCTCTGTGATTGGATTGAAAAAGGTGAGGTAGATAGCATTGAAAGAGATAAGCGACGGGATGCAAAAATAAGGCAAGCAATAGTCCAGAAAATTTTTACGGATATACCCTATATTGCGCATCCTGCCAGCTATTTTGTTTGGTTACCATTACCTGATGGCGTACGCGCTGATGCAGTCGTCAGTGAATTAAAAAAGCAAAATATAGCCATTAGCAGCGCAGAGTCTTACTGCACATCAAACTCAGTACCGCAGGCGTTAAGAATAGCAATTAGTACCTTATCCCATGAAGAACTGGCGGTGGCAATAGAAGCGATTAGGCATGTTGTACTGTATTTGATTGATTTATAAAGATGATAAGTATAAAGGAAGAAAAATAGTGGAACACATCAAACATTTTACGGCGACGGCGATGATCTGTAATTCTCTAGGGGAATTTCTATTGCATGAGCATCCTAAGCTAGGTATCTGGCTACCTCCTGGAGGTCACGTTGATCCAAATGAAGAACCACAAGATACTGTTGTTCGTGAAGTGTTTGAAGAAACAGGCTTACGGTGCCGAGTGATTGATTGCCGCTATCCGTTGCACTCAAAGGTAAATGATTCAAAAAATACTCTCTCTTTACCAATTCCTTTAGCCATTTTAAAAGAATTCATTGCAGATAAGCGCCAAGGAGATCATTGGCATATCGATATGGTTTATCTCTGTGAGCTCATAGACGAAGAAATCCAATGCAATTCAGATTTTCATTGGATTCCTCTTAGTGAAATGAATGACTTAAACCTTCCTAAAGATGTGGTGGAGCTTGCCATTATGGTGAATGAACATTTTCAAAATGGTTCGGCTCATTCGAAATGAATTCAGTCATGATGAAATATTAAAAAAGAGCAAAGAGATACCAAGCATAATTAATAAGGCACCGATAACTCTATCCATAATGAATTGATATTTTAAGATTTTATTTCTAATCAACGGTGCTGCAAAAAATAGAGCAATTAAACTAAACCAAACCCAATGTGCAAAAGAAATAAATAATCCGTAGCTGAAGTTTAGCCATTGAGAATTACCAGTTTGAATCACTTGGGTGTAGACCGAAACAACGAAAAACATCGTCTTAGGGTTGAGGGCATTGGTTAAAAAACCCATTTTAAATGCGGAAAATGAAGAGGGTGCTGATGTTGGGTTAAGGTTATCGCTGGCGTTAATGGCTGTTTTGTTTGTTAGGGATTTAAAGCCGATATACACCAAATAAGCGACGCCAAGGAGTTTGACTGCCATAAATAATGTAGGGGAACTCATAATGATTAGAGTCACGCCAAAAATGGTATACAGCACATGAATTTGCACTCCAGCAGCAATACCAAGGGCACTGAGTAAACCCGTTTTGGTGCCATAGGAGTAGCTATTTCTGGTGACCATAGCGAAGTCGGGACCAGGGCTAATAACCGCCAAAATAGTGATGGTGGCAACAGCGATAATTTCATTCATAGTGAGATCCTAATGGTAATAAAAACTGACTTAATTTTTTGGGTAAAAATAGATTTGATTAATTAGAGATATTGATTATCAATAGATTGTAGTTAGATAAAAAGCGATTTATTCTCAATAAAATCTGTCAGTTTTCGTTACCTATTTAATTGTGAAGTCACTTATTTTATAAGCCCCTTAATTTTATGAAGACATTAATTCTATGAAACTGCCTCCATTAACATCGTTACGGTTTTTTGATGTTGTTGCGCGCTATGAAAGTATTATTAAAGCCGCGCAAGAGCTGCATGTTACGCACAGTGCAATTAGCCGCCAGATAAAATTACTTGAGGATCATCTCGGTGTTTTACTGTTTGAACGGCGTAATCGAGCTATCTTTTTGACAGAAGAAGGTAAACTGTTATTTCAAACGACAACACACGTATTCCAGCAACTTTCAGATACCGTCGAAAAAATTACTCAGCGTCCTCATAACCAAGTTGTTAGTTTATCGTGTGAGCCGACCATCGCAATGAAATGGCTGATCCCTCGTTTAACCGGTTTTTATCAGCAACACCCTGAAATTACCGTACATTTGATTGCCGCAGGTGGTCCCATTGATTTTAATAAGGCGGGGGTCGATCTTGCTCTTCGTCGTAATGATTTCACTTGGGATGACAATATTTATGCGAAAAAAATATGTGCAGAATGGATGGGCATCATCAAGAAAAATGATAGCCAGCCCTATCATGAGTTGAACTTGCTTGTACCAGCCTCCCGGCCAAATGTTTGGCGTACATGGCAAGCCCGTAGTGGCATCAATTTACAACATAATAAACAAGTTAATTTCGAACATTTCTACTTGTGTTTGCAGGCTGCATTAGCAGGACAGGGCGTTACAATTGCATCGTTCCTAATGGTTGCTGATGAAATTAATACACAACAATTAATGGCCCCAGAAGGTTTTATTGAAGATGGTTCTGCATATTATTTGCTTTCACCTAAAGAAATAAAAGCGGATACCCCAGCAGCCATTTTTATGGAGTGGTTAGAAACAAACGTGAATCAAAGCCTGTTGTTAACTCAGTAATCGGCATAAAATTTGTATAATTTTAAGGGTTTGGTCATTTAATCACCGAACCTACTTGCGTAGTGAAGTTTTTATGCCCTAACTATTTCGCTGCGTGCTATATTTCCCAGAATCGTTTTTGATGTCTTTATGTTGGAGTAAATAATGAGCAAAATCCGGGTTGGTGTCATTTTTGGTGGTAAATCCACTGAGCATGAAGTTTCGTTGCAATCAGCTAAAAATATTATTAATGGATTAGATCGTAGTAAGTTTGATGTTTGCCTTATCGGTATCAATAAAGAAGGGCAATGGCATGAGTATGATGAAGCGAACTTCCTGTTACATGGCGATGATCCTGCTCATATCGCGTTAAATACTCCAAAGCGTAGCATTGCAATCGTTCCAGGCAAACAAAGTGAACAATTCATTTCTCTAGAAGATGCTAAACCTCTCCCACAAATTGATGTGATTTTCCCAATTGTCCACGGTAATTTAGGTGAAGATGGTTCTCTACAAGGTTTACTGCGTATGGCGAACCTACCGTTTGTTGGACCGGGTGTTCTAGGCTCATCAGCTTGTATGGATAAAGATGTCACTAAACGCCTTTTAAGGGATGCAGGGTTGCACATTGCACCATTTATTACGCTATTGAAAAGCAGTCGTGGTGAAATCAGCTATGCTGCAACGGTTGAGAAACTGGGCTTACCATTATTTATTAAACCAGCTAATCAAGGTTCATCGGTTGGGATCAGTAAAGTTAATAATGAAAGCGAGTTTAACGCGGCATTAGATTTTGCATTCTTATTTGACATGAAAGTGCTGATTGAAAGCGCTGTAAAAGGGCGTGAAATCGAGTGTGCGGTGCTTGGAAATGAACATCCACTCGCTAGCCCATGTGGTGAAATCGTGCTGCATGACAGTTTCTATGCTTATCATACTAAATATATTGATGAAAATGGTGCGTCTGTTGTTGCTCCGGCGGATTTAAAGCAAGATGTGAGTGAAAAGATCCGTGCAATTGCACTTGAAGCTTATCAAGCCTTAAACTGCAGCGGTATGTCCCGCGTTGATGTGTTCTTAACCGAAACGAATGATGTTGTGATTAATGAAATCAACACATTACCAGGTTTCACTAATATCAGTATGTACCCAAAGCTGTGGCAACAAGGCGGTATGACTTATCAAGAACTGATCAGTCGTTTAATTGAACTTGGGATTGAAAAATTCCAGCAAACAGCTGCATTAAAAACAGCCTGTGATGAAATTTAATCTCTGATATTTTCCGCAACTTTTGCCGATAGCAGCCTGCTATCGGCAATATCACTATAAAGTTATCTCATTAATTCACTGCGTTTTTGTTGCACCAAACATAATTGATGTAACGGAATAACGGCTCAAATCCAAATTTTTTATATAAATCAAATCCTGCTTCTGAAGCATCTAAGAAGCAATGTTCGACTCGTTGTTGACGACAAAATGCGAGGGCATAATCAATAAGCTGAGAAGCATAGCCTTTACCCTGAAACTTAGGTTCAGTACCGATATCGTCGAAACGCGCCAATTCACCTTCAATGGTGACCGTCATGGATGTTGCGGGCTCTCCATTGACCAATAAGACGAAATGGAATTGTGGTGCACCTTGTTGCAGGGCATCTTCGTGGTAGCGAACATACTCTTGGATCACCATATCGTGCTCTTCTGAAAGATAGAACGCAGAAACCAATGGTTTAGCCCAAAGGGATAAATCATGGTTTGCGAGCACGATATCTACCTGATTATCAGGCAAATCAACTTCTTTCTGCTGTGACAATGTTAGCGCCATTGCTGTTGTGACGCTGTCACGTTTATAGTTAAGAGCTTCAATATCTCTGACGACTTTTGGCAACATCTCTTCAGGGATCACCAAAGTGTGATTCTTTTTCTGCGATACGAACAGGTTGTACGCTTGCATAAAAGCATGATGAGTAGAGTCGGGTTGCAGATAGATAAAATTGAACGCCGGAGAATTTAATGGCGTTAAATAACAAATTGTATGTTGTGCAATCTGGATACTGTGCTCACAAATCGAAGTCCAAAACGTCTTTTCGATCGATTGGTAATGTCGTAAATAGTAGAGCGGTATGTTCATTAGTCAGTTACCTGATACAAAATGTGTTAGTCAAATGGAGCAAATAACAAATCTGACTCCATGTAAAATTCTGTTAACTTATTGGCATTAAAGCCTTTGTGATCTATCTATTGATAATAACTAAACCTTTAAAATCAGCAACCGTTGCGGCAGTTGTCATCTTATCTTTGACCTTAGATCTCACTCTTGTGCAACGTTTTCAGTGTCATTAATCAATATCTATAAAGTAAATTTGAAGATGAATTAAGGCGTTTCGTGCGATATGCAGATAGATTGTTATTTAATGCTATCTTACATTGCTCATTTACTCTATAAAATGTCATGTAAATTTATAAAAAGCTTTGTAACTCAATGAGATTATCTTACTAATTTCTCCATTATGATAGTAGAAATAAAGAGATCGTACCTGCA
>NZ_JAERJY010000009.1:0-40670 GCF_018257375.1 Providencia sp. JGM181
GTTTGGTCATTTCAATAATTCATTCAACTTTGATTTTTCTAAAAATCGATTCATTCTGAATTTTATTTTCGAATAATATGAATAAGCCATCCTAATCTTAAATTATTATTTACTTGGCATCTTTTTTTGACTAGAAAATGATAAAGTTAAAAAAGCTGTGTTATTTCACTTATTACTTTTATTTCTTTGTTATTTTGATATTTAAAACTTAAAATACGCCAATATAGAGTTTATAAGGTATCTGTCACATTATGAGGCTTTTATATTGTACAACTCATCTATCTAAACTATTTTTATCATAATGAAATAATAAAAGGTTTTAATGTTTATGTTATGTGCAAAGTCGGCGAAATATGCAGCACTATTGAGTTTTGGCATAACAAGTTGTGATGTTTATCAACCACATACTTCTGAAAGTGGGCGATTCTTTTTTAGTAATGACTCGTCGGAAAATTATTCTTTCTTTATTGATAATAAGCTGATGGTGATCCCGAAAGCGTCAGTGGGTAGCTTGTATTTAAAGCAAGGCTTACATTCCATGACAACCGAAGAAGGTCAGCACATTTATTTTATGATTTACCCAGGTAATAAAGGAGGGATATTAAATCCCCAAAAGCAACTTTATTATTCTTACAGCTTTGTATACGGTAATAATGGAATTCCTTCTGTTCATAATCAAACAATACAGGAATTAACTATTGGTGATTATCAAGTGAAAGGAAGAGTTGAGAGTAGTGATGATATCATTATTGATAATAACGTATTCAACTGTGATTACCCGATAGGGACACGGATCCCTGAACAGTTAAATTCGCTAACGACTGTCAGCAAAATAAAAACAAAATGTTTTTCTTTTTCAGAACTCATTACGGCGATTTCGTCGGATGATAAACAAATGACGCAACTGGTTGTGCGTCAAAATGAGCCAGTGCAAAACAATACGGTAAGTTTAACATTTGACTATCCAGTCACACTCCCTGCTTTTGAAGATCAGCAAATTCAGCAGTATGCGGTGAAGGTGAATACGCTGATTCAAGCGTATCGAGGATCCGCTGACCCAGAAAAAAAACAGAACTTTTATAATCAATACCATGTAGCCGTATCGAATATGGCGGAGCGCTATAGCCAATGGGAGACAGGGGATAATTGCCTTGAGGAGCGACAAAAATATTTGCAATTCTTATCACAAACTGCCGCCATTTTTAGTGCTGGGGTTTTAAAACTAAATGTAGCACCAAAATAGCCTGTGGCTGCTAACTAGCATGTTGCCAAAGGCTACCAATCAATCCCTTTTTGCGCTTTGATCCCTGCATCAAAGGCATGTTTAACAGGGCGCATTTCTGTCACCGTATCGGCAAACTCCAATAGGTCACGGTGGCACCCTCGACCCGTAATAATGACGGATTGATTTTCAGGACGGCAACTTAATGCATTCATTACTTCAGCAAGAGGAAGATAATGGTAACTGACCATGTAGGTCAGCTCGTCGAGGATCACCAAGTCATATTGAGGGTCTTGCAATAATTCCACTGCATGTTGCCAAGTTTCTAGGCAAGCTTGTGTATCAGTCTGCTTGTTTTGTGTTTCCCAAGTAAACCCGGTGGACATCACATAAAAGGGGACGCCGTGAGGCTCTAAAAGATTGCGTTCGCCATTATCCCAGCCACCTTTAATAAACTGGACAACCGCGACTTTTTTGCCATGACCGACAGCACGACAAGCGGTGCCAAATGCTGCCGTCGTTTTTCCTTTTCCATTGCCAGTAAAGACAATCAGGATCCCGCGCTCCAGCTGGGCTGCTTCAATTCGCTCATCTACTTTTTGCTTTAAACGTTGTTGGCGTTCTTCGTGTCGGTCTTGGCTCATAGCTTGCTCCGTTTCGGTCGAGTTTAAGCTTTAATCGGTTTTAAATTGGGCTGAGCGTCTACGCTGGTTCCTGTTTGCTCGGTGCTATCATCACCCATTAAGTATAGATAAGTCGGCATGATATCGGCAGGTGTTTTTAGGGTCATAGGATCTTCACCGGGTGCCGCACCTGCACGCATAGCGGTACGAGTGCGCCCAGGGTTAATACAGTTAATACGTAATCCAGTGCCTTGATACTCATCGGCTAAGACTTGCATTAAACCTTCAGTCGCAAATTTTGAAACGGCATAAACGCCCCAATTAGCGCGTCCTTGTTTACCGACACTTGAACTGGTGAAAATCAGCGATGCGTGTGGGGCTTTTTCTAATAAAGGAAGTAATGCTTGTGTGAGCATAAAGCCCGCATTGACGTTAACTTGCATGACGTCATGCCAGAGCTGAGTCGGTTGTTCACTGATTGGTGCGATATTTCCTAGCAAACCTGCGCTATGTAATACGCCATCCAAGTAAGGGTGTTGTTTGGCAATATCGTCAGCGATAGCTTGGCAAGTTGCCTCAGTCGCTGTCAGTAAATCAATCACATAGGTTTCTACGGATGCACCGGTAGAATTAATAATTTGTTGTTTAACCGCCTCTAATTTTTGCGAGTTACGGCCTAATAAAATGATGGAGGCGCCAAAGCGTGCATACGTTAATGCTGCTTCTTGACCAATCCCATCAGTAGCACCGGTAATTAAGATAGTTTTACCATTTAAAAGATCTTGTCTAGGCTGATAATGAAGCATAATTTTTCCTATCGTCATGAGTCGCGTTGAGGGTTATCATCGCGTAGATTGCACGGGAGGGCAATTTACCACATTTGTTTCATGTCTGTGGTTATTGATAACAGTTTTTTTACTGGTTGTTTGTGAACAATCATGCGATCATTTTTTTATTAGCGTTAAATATTAGAAGGATCAACTTGTGGAGTATTTCTCTTTGTACGGACTGTTTTTAGCAAAAGTGGTCACCATTGTGGTCGCCATTGCTGTGATTGCAGTATTTGTATTTGGCGTAGGTATGAGACGTCAAGGAAGTAAAGGCGCGTTAAAAATTACTGACTTAGGCGAAAGTTATCGTGAACGCCAACGTCAAATGCAGCAGATCAAAATGAATGATTCTGAGCAAAAAGCGTGGTCAAAGGCATTTAAAAAGCAGGAAAAAGCCAAGTCTAAAAATGAAAAAGCTGGGGCGAAAATGGGGCAAACTGCCGTCAAAAAGCCTTGCTTATATGTCTTAGACTTTAAAGGCAGTATGGATGCTCGTGAAGTTAGCTCTTTACGTGAGGAAATCAGTGCAATTCTTGCAGTTGCAGATCAGCAAGATGAAGTTTTATTACGTTTAGAAAGCCCAGGTGGTTTAGTCCATGGCTATGGCTTAGCAGCTTCTCAGTTGATGCGATTGAAAGAGAAAAATATTCCGCTAACAATTGCAGTTGATAAAGTAGCGGCAAGTGGCGGCTATATGATGGCGTGTATCGCGAATAAAATCGTTGCGGCACCGTTTTCTATTATAGGTTCTATTGGTGTTGTCGCTCAGGTTCCCAATATTCACCGCTTACTGAAAAAGCACGATGTGGATGTGGAGCTGCACACCGCAGGGGAATATAAACGTACACTGACCATGCTTGGCGAAAATACAGAGCAGGGGCGTAAGAAATTTGTTGAAGATCTGAATTCAACTCACGAACTGTTTAAAGATTTTGTTCATCAAAATCGCCCATCCCTTGATATTGCCGCGGTGGCAACGGGTGAGTATTGGTATGGAACACAAGCATTAGAGAAAGGGCTGGTTGACCAAATTGGTGTTAGTGATGATTTGATCATCGATGCAATCGAAACCAAAGAGATTATCAGCATCCGTTTTGTGATGAGCAAGAAAATGGTTGAGCGTTTTACCAGTAGCGCGGCAGAGAGTGCGGATAAGCTCTTATTACGCTGGTGGCAGCGTGGTCAAAAGCCGCTTTTATAAAAAAGCCAATAATGTTCACTGAATATTCATGACACAATATTTAAGTTGGACTACCCTTAAAAATACCGGCGATAAAAGCCGGTATTTTTTTATGTCTATTCTGATTCTTGCAGTCGGTACTTATCAGAAAAGAGGTGCGCCAAATGCTTATACATATTAAAAGCCGCTGGACTTTTTAAGGATGGTATTCCGTTTTCATCAAGGAAGAACTCGCCTTTAAAAACTAAAACACCACGATGTTGCTCGACATTATCCACGAACATGCCATCAAGGTACTCATCGTGGTTTTTGATGATTTCGTTGGCTTTTTCAAGTAGTTCTTGCTTTGAAATAGTTTGAATCTCATTGTTCATAGAATGCCTCTCTTGAAAAAATAATTGGTTGCTTCTAGCATTTTATCAGGTACAGTGTGTGTTTTTCAATGCGGCTAAACTGCATTATGTGGTTAAAATCAGTCAACTAGAGCAATTTGTATGCTTTACAAAATAATGTGACTGATGGATAAAATTCGTTTCGTTACAAATTATTGTGCGAAAAAATATTGATATATTGTGATTCTGTCGCAATATAAAAAAGAGATTCTCATTTTGCGCATTTGAATAGAAAAATGCGCCTTCGTTGATAGTAGGTAAAGGTAAATATGGGTAAAGCTCTTGTTATAGTGGAGTCCCCGGCAAAAGCCAAAACGATCAATAAGTATCTTGGCAGTGGCTACGTTGTAAAAAGCAGCGTTGGCCACATTCGTGATCTGCCGAAAAGCGGCTCTGGTTCACAATCCGGCTCACCAAAGAGTACAGGCTCATCTACCGATAAAGCAAAGACCGACAAAACAAAGAAAGTTAAAAAGGATCCGCAAGAAGCGTTAGTTAAACGCATGGGGATCGACCCTTATCATGGTTGGAAGGCGAATTATCAAATTCTACCGGGTAAGGAAAAAGTGGTTTCTGAATTAAAAGCGTTAGCCGAAGATGCTGACCACGTCTACCTCGCGACGGACCTTGACCGCGAAGGGGAAGCTATTGCGTGGCATTTACGTGAAGTGATCGGTGGTGATGATTCTCGTTTTAGCCGAGTGGTGTTTAACGAAATCACTAAAAATGCAATTACTCAAGCATTTGAAAGCCCGGGCGAATTGAATATCGACCGTGTTAATGCTCAACAAGCTCGTCGCTTTATGGACCGTGTCGTGGGTTATATGGTCTCTCCATTATTATGGAAAAAAGTGGCGCGCGGATTATCTGCTGGACGCGTACAGTCCGTCGCAGTCAGACTTATCGTTGAGCGTGAACGTGAAATTAAAGCGTTTGTTCCTGAAGAGTATTGGGAACTCCATGCGGATCTAGCGGATAAAAACGCCGTTAACTTACGTTTAGAAGTGACTTCCCAAGCAGGAAAAGCTTTTAAACCTGTCAATAAAGTCCAAACGGAAGCTGCGGTTAAATTACTGGAAAATGCACGCTATCAAGTGATTGATCGTGAAGATAAACCAACGTCCAGTAAACCAAGCGCACCGTTTATCACGTCGACACTCCAACAAGCGGCGAGCACTCGCTTAAGCTTTGGTGTGAAGAAAACCATGATGATGGCTCAGCGCTTATATGAAGCGGGTTACATCACTTATATGCGTACGGACTCAACGAACTTGAGCCAAGATGCAGTGAACATGGTTCGTGGTTATATTTCCGATAACTTTGGCGCTCAGTATCTGCCAAAAGATGCCAACGTTTATACCAGTAAAGATAACTCCCAAGAAGCGCACGAAGCTATTCGCCCATCCAGTGTTGATGTACTGCCTGATTCACTGAAAGACATGGAAAACGACGCTAAGCGCCTCTACCAGTTAATTTGGAATCAATTTGTTGCGTGTCAAATGACACCAGCGAAATACGACTCCACCACATTAACGGTGAAAGCGGGAGATTTCGAATTAAAAGCCAAAGGTCGTACGTTACGTTTTGATGGTTGGACAAGAGTCATGCCAGCACTGCGTAAAAATGACGAAGATAAAACATTACCTGCGATTCAAGTGGGTGCTGAATTATCACTGCTGGAATTACTACCAAGCCAGCACTTTACTAAGCCACCAGCGCGTTTTAGTGAAGCTTCTTTGGTTAAAGAATTAGAAAAACGTGGCATTGGTCGCCCATCAACGTATGCGGCAATCATTTCAACGATTCAAGATCGTGGCTACGTAAAAGTGGAAAACCGCCGTTTCTATGCGGAAAAAATGGGTGAAATCGTTACAGACCGTTTAGAGGAAAACTTCAGCGATCTGATGAACTATGACTTCACCGCTCGCATGGAAAACCAGCTGGACCACGTTGCGAATCATGAAGCAGAGTGGAAAGCGGTATTGGATGAATTTTTCTCCGATTTCAGTAAGCAGCTTGATGTTGCAGAAAAAGATCCGGAAGAAGGCGGCATGCGTACAAACCCAATGGTGATCACCTCGATTATCTGTCCTGACTGTGAACGTCATATGGGGATTCGTACTGCATCCACTGGGGTATTCTTAGGCTGCTCGGGCTATGCACTGCCACCAAAAGAGCGCTGCAAGAAAACCATCAATCTGATCCCTGAAGATGAAGTATTAAACATCCTCGAAGGTGACGATGCAGAAACTAACGCCTTAAGAGCGAAACGTCGTTGTCCAAAATGTGGCACAGCGATGGACAGCTATCTGATTGATAATGGTCGTAAATTACATGTGTGTGGTAACAACCCTGCATGTGAAGGCTATGAAATCGAAGAAGGCGAGTTCCGTATCAAAGGTTACGATGGTCCGGTGATTGAGTGTGATAAATGTGGTTCTGAAATGCACCTGAAAATGGGACGTTTTGGTAAGTACATGGGTTGCACCAACGAAGAGTGTAAAAATACCCGTAAGATCTTAAAAAGCGGTGAAATTGCACCACCGAAAGAAGACCCAGTACCACTACCAGAATTACCGTGTGAAAAATCGGATGCTTATTTTGTGTTACGTGATGGCGCAGCTGGCGTATTCCTTGCTGCAAACACTTTCCCGAAATCAAGGGAAACACGTGCGCCATTAGTGGCAGAGCTGCAACGATTTAAAGACAGATTACCGGAAAAACTGGCGTACTTAGCGGAAGCACCGGCACAAGACGAAGAAGGCAACCCAACAGTGGTTCGCTTTAGCCGCAAGACAAAACAGCAATATGTTTCGTCCGAGAAAGATGGCAAGGCGACGGGGTGGAGTGCGTTTTATGTGGATGGTGCCTGGAAAGCCAAAGAATAATTTTTTATTCTTCATACTTTGCACCATAGCGGCGTTGGCTGCACTCGCTAACCCTAGTCACATACTTGTGTATGCTCCTAGGGATTAGCTCGATTGCCGCCTTGCTACAGCACAAATTATTTTGAATAAATCTATTGATTATATTCAGGATGACTCTGGTGCTAACCGCCGCCTGTTCTAACGCGAATTATTTAGAATAACGGTTTGGAATTTTGTAACGAAGTTCAAAGCCGAAACCGCAATCATTATAAAAGAGCCCTTAGGGCTCTTTTTTTTGTTCATAATTGGATAGCTCTCACATAACAAAAGCAGTAATCGCCCATTTTTATTCATTTATTATGCTAACGTTTAGCTTAAGGATAATAATCACGATGAATGACTGGAGGCAGTATGAAGTTCAAATTATGTTTGTTAGCGGCACTATTCACAACTGGCGCAGCGTATGCGGCACAAACTACGGTAGAGCTGAAAGAAGCGACAGCTAAAGGCGAGGGTAAGGCCATTGGTGAAGTGGTGATTTCTGAAACTGAATACGGATTACTCTTCACGCCAAAACTATCTGGTTTGCAAGCGGGTGGCGTGCATGGTTTCCATGTGCATGAAAACCCAAGCTGCGAACCGGGAGAAAAAGACGGTAAAACCGTTCCGGCACTCAAAGCGGGCGGACATTTAGACCCAGCCAAAACAGGGGTTCACAAAGGACCTTATGACAAAACAGGCCATCTCGGAGATTTACCGGGCTTAGTGGTAGATAGCCAAGGTAATGCCACCTACAGCGTGCTAGCGCCAAAATTAAAATCCCTGAAAGATGTTCAAAACCGCGCGCTGATGGTGCATGTGGGTGGGGATAATTATTCCGATCATCCAGAGGCTTTAGGCGGTGGCGGCGCAAGGATGGCTTGCGGCATCATTCCTTCGTCATAATTCGCACCGTA
The DNA here is from genome assembly GCF_018257375.1 of Providencia sp. JGM181. Classification (NCBI taxonomy): domain Bacteria; kingdom Pseudomonadati; phylum Pseudomonadota; class Gammaproteobacteria; order Enterobacterales; family Morganellaceae; genus Providencia; species Providencia sp. JGM181. The sequence goes on from NZ_JAERJY010000009.1 coordinate 8,071, forward strand.
GCTGTGTTGGCTACACTCGCTAACCCTAGTCACATACTTGTGTATGTTCCCCGAGATATCCGCCTTGTTCTAACGCGATTTATTTAGAAGAACGGCAATGTAATAAAAAGGCGCATTTGGCGCCTTCATCAAATATTTACTGCTTATAATCTTAATTCGAATTAAAGATTGTCTGAAAGTTCTAGTTAAATTTTATAAAACAATATATTCATTACTCCCTCCCATGGTACAACTAGGTTGGCTGTAATTATTGAATATGAAATTGACTTAATTAATTGATATTTATAATTTTTTATTGAAACTGATTGGGCGGGTTTATTTTTAATTCAATGATTATATAAGTATCCTTGCAGTATTTAATGATGAGATATTTGGATGGCATGTAGTTGACACAGGATGGTGCACGAAAAATTACAAGGTTTTGATATATACAGGTATATTGATGTTGAATATACTTTTTCCGAAGATACAACTAGACAGGTTACGTTTAGGTTAGTCTTTTATAAAGAAGAGTGTAATCAATTTTTGGTTGATCTTTATGGTGATGGGCTAACTGCGCTCGTTGTTAGCGTGGTAAGTTTTTATAATATTGATGCGGAAGATAACGAAAAATGTGACTCTTTATTCGATAAACCGCCAGATGCAGCGGCTTTGACCATGGTTGAGACTCGTTACTTCTACACAACCCTGATTGACATCATTTTTAAAATAGCTGAAACTGAAAACATAAAAATATTAACTTTTCAGGCTTATAGTGAAGAACTGAAAAAGGTTTATGACAGATTAGTAAAGCGATATAGCAAAGCGATGAACTTAACAACTCATACTAAAGGAGCTTGTTATGTTATACGAATGGAAGATATAAAATTATGAACGTAAATATTGACTATGATGCAATTAAAGCTGAGAAAAATGAAATGATTCAACGTTTTTTGCAGGCTAAAAAGAAAGCGGAACAAGCTGGACAAGTTGTTGCAAAACCTATCTAACCTTCTTCATCGATAAAAAAGCCTCTTACACAGAGGCTTTTCAACGCTATTTTACCGACTTAACCAATCACCAAATCTTAATTCGTTTCTCCGGTGCGAGGTAAAGGGCATTATCCTTATCAACACCGAAGGTGGTGTACCAATCATCGATATTACGGACGACGCCATTAGCGCGGAACTGATTTGGACTGTGTGGATCGGTGAGGATTTTGTTGCGCTCGGATTCTTTATTTGACAACTCTTGCCAGGTTCTGGCCCATGAAATAAAGAAACGCTGTAAGCCAGTCATACCATCAATAATCGGTGGCTCGCCATTTGGGTAGTTCTCTTTAGCAAATTGCTTATAAGCGCTTAGTGCGATATTTAAGCCGCCTAAATCGCCAATATTCTCACCGAGGGTTAACTCGCCATTCACTTTCTGTCCATCGACGGCAAAGCCATTATATTGATCCACCAACTTGGCGGTTTTCTCTTTAAAATGCGCTTTGGCACTGTCGCTCCACCAATTACGTAACTGGCCTGTACCATCATATAAGCTGCCTTGGTCATCAAAACCGTGACCCATTTCATGACCAATTACTGCACCAATCGCACCGTAATTATATGCAGGATCCACATTTGGGTCGAAGAATGGTGCTTGCAAAATAGCCGCAGGGAATACAATTTCATTTTGTACTGGATTGAAATATGCATTGATGGTTTGTGGTGTCATGCCCCATTCCCATTTGCGAACAGGTTGGCCAATTTTGCTCATGGCATCATTATATGACCAGGCTTCCACTTGCTTAAAGTTATCCATCAATGTGTTCGGTTTCAAATTAATGGTACTAAAATCATTCCATTTATCAGGGTAGCCAACTTTGACCGTAAACTGCTCTAGCTTTTTCAGTGCTTCTTGGCGAGTTTGCTCATCCATCCAATCATTATCTTTCAGACGCGCATTAAAGGTACCGCGTACATAACTGACCAAATCTTGTATTTTCTCTTTAGATTGTGGATTGAAATATTTCTCCACATAAATCTGTCCGAGAGGCTCACCTTGCAGTGAATTGACCGTTTGAAGAGCACGCTCTTGACGAGTCCGCTGTTTTTCAACGCCATTGAGTTTTTTCGAGTAAAAATCAAAGCGTGCGTCAGATAAGCTTTTATTTAAATAACTCGCATGGTCGTTCACGTACTGGAACGTTAGGTAATCTTTCAGGACTGAAACCGGGGTCTTGGCAAAAATCTGTGCCGTTTTTTCTACCGCCGTATCGTTCTCAACCACCACTTTCGCCAGTTGCTGATCCGTTAATTTCCAGTGCTGAATAAAGCTATCCCATGCAAAGCCATCGGTAAATTTTTTCATTTCAGCGAGGGTCATAGGATGATAGTTTTTGATGGTGTCACGGCGAGCTTCTGGGCTCCAATGCACTTCAGCAATGGATTTTTCAAGGTCGAAGATCTGTTGTGCCTTTTTCTTAACGTCTTTTTCGCCTGCTAATTTCAAGATTGTCGCAATATACGCGATATAGTTTTTGCGGATCTCTTTCATTTGCGGGGTATCGTCAAGGTAGTAATTACGATTAGGTAATCCAAGCCCACCTTGGCCAAGATACAGAATATAGGTATCTGGCGCCTTGGCGTCTAAATCCACCCAATAAGAGAGCACGGAAGTATAGCCCGGCAGGGTCATCAGACGGCTAATATCATTATGATCTTTGGCTTTTGCAATAGCCGCTAAGTCGGATTTGATTGGCGTTAAACCCGCTTTTTCAATGCTGGCTTCATCCAAATAACTCAAATATAAGTTACGAATATTTTTCTGATTATGATCCAAGCTGCTCTCAGGGGCTTGCTTTAATTCATCGATAATAGCTTGAGTCTGCTTCTCGGTACTTAAATACAAATCCACAAAAGAGTTAATTCGTGGCATACCTGTTGGGATTTTCGCCTTATTAATCCAATCATGGTTAACATATTGGTAAAAGTCATTACCCGGCACGATGGTGTCTGATAACACGATTTTTTGCTGACCGTAAGATAGCTCTTTCGCTAATAAGTGAGGCGCAAAGGATAGGGTTGATAAACCGACCATCATGGCTAAAACTTTTATACGCATCTAGATAACCTCTCTGTAGTCTAAATAGGATGCTCACCGCAAAAATGGAAATAAAATTCGCATGCTAATTATTCAAGCATAGTCGAAGAAAAAAATAATCTGACTTTGCAATACCTTACTTGGGTGCCGCCTTTTTTTCACAACAAGATGAAATAATATCATCATACTGTTTATTCTCATTAGTTTGATGTTATATTGGTTATATATAAATTAAACAATATTACTTTTTGTTATATGTAATGTTTTTTAGCTATAGCAGAAATGATTTCCTGTAAGAGGTGGAGCGAGTATGAAGTTACAGCAACTGCGATATATTGTTGAAGTGGTTAATCACGACCTGAATGTTTCATCAACAGCAGAAGGGTTATTTACTTCCCAACCGGGGATCAGTAAACAAGTCAGAATGTTGGAAGATGAGCTAGGCATTCAAATTTTTGCGCGTAGTGGTAAGCATTTGACTCACGTGACCCCAGCTGGTGAGGAAGTTGTGCGCATTTCCCGTGAAGTGCTCTCCAAAATTGAGGCCATCCGCTCTGTCGCCGGTGAGCATACCATTCCTGATCGCGGTAGCTTAAAAATTGCCACGACGCATACCCAAGCTCGCTATGCCTTACCGCCTGTAATCAAAACCTTTATTGAGCGTTATCCCCATGTTTCCTTGCATATGCAGCAAGGATCTCCAACCCAAATCGCTGAAGAAGTTTGCAAAGGGAATAGTGATTTTGCTATCGCGACAGAAGCGCTCCATCTGTACAGTGACCTTATCATGTTGCCGTGCTACCACTGGAATCGTTGTGTAGTAGTACCGAAAGGGCACCCACTGACCGAGAAAAAGAACGTTACGATTGAAGATATTGCAGAATATCAAATTGTGACTTACACCCACGGGTTTACTGGGCGTTCAGAGTTGGATGTCGCATTCCAAAAAGTGGGCTTAGAGCCCAAAATTATTTTTACCGCGACAGATGCGGATGTGATCAAGACCTATGTGAAGCTCGGTTTAGGGATTGGCATTATCGCCAGCATGGCTGTGGATCCTGAGGTGGATAAAGATCTCGTGGTTATCGATATGCGCGATAAATTTAGTTACAGCACCACGAAAATCGGTTTTAAACGTACCAGTTTCCTGCGCAGCTATATGTATGATTTTATTTGGCGTTTTGCCCCACATCTCACGCGTGATGTGGTGGATAAAGCCATTGCCTTGCGTAACAACGAAGATATCGAAGAATTTTTCAAAGAAATTGAGCTTCCTATTCTTTAATTGGCACAAAATCTATAGAGGAAATGATTATGAGGACTATGATTAATAATACTGCGTAAAAAATAAGGTGATAAAAACGCCAAGGAGGAGTTATGTCGTTGAGTTTAAAAACAAACAGTGCAGCAACACTGAATGTCGGTAACAAACAGTATAATTACTTCAGTCTTGCCCTTGCAGAGAAACAATTAGGCAGCGGGGCAAGACTTCCTAAATCCCTCAAAGTTCTACTCGAAAACCTACTGCGTCATGTCGACGGAAAATCTGTCGTTGACGCTGATCTCCAAGCCATCATTGATTGGCAAAAAAACGCTCATGCGGATAGAGAAATTGCTTATCGCCCCGCGCGGGTGCTGATGCAAGACTTTACCGGTGTTCCTGCGGTTGTCGACCTCGCCGCTATGCGTGAAGCGGTTAAATCCCTTGGTGGCAACGTCAACCAAGTTAACCCATTATCTCCCGTTGATTTAGTCATTGACCACTCAGTGATGGTCGATGAGTTTGGTAATTCCCAAGCGTTTGATGACAACGTCGAAATCGAAATGAAGCGTAACCACGAACGCTACCTATTTTTACGTTGGGGACAAAAAGCGTTTAACCGCTTTAGGGTAGTACCGCCGGGAACGGGAATTTGCCACCAAGTTAACCTTGAATACCTCGGCAAAGCAATTTGGCATGAAGAGATTGATGGCAAATTAGTTGCTTACCCTGATACGTTGGTTGGAACTGACTCCCACACCACCATGATCAACGGTCTGGGGGTATTAGGCTGGGGTGTTGGCGGAATTGAAGCGGAAGCCGCAATGCTGGGGCAACCTGTTTCCATGCTGATCCCCGATGTGGTGGGCTTCAAGCTAACCGGTAAATTAGCAGAAGGGATCACCGCGACAGACTTGGTGTTAACCGTTACTCAAATGCTACGTAAGCATGGTGTGGTGGGTAAATTTGTTGAATTCTATGGGGATGGATTAGCTGACCTGCCATTAGCCGACCGCGCGACCATTGCCAATATGTCACCAGAATATGGGGCAACCTGCGGCTTCTTCCCGATAGACGAAATTACCCTTGCGTATATGAAACTGACAGGGCGTGAAGATGATGAAATTGCGCTGGTGGAAGCCTATAGCAAACAACAAGGTTTATGGCGCCATCCAGGGGATGAACCGATTTTCACCAGTACCTTAGCGCTGGATATGGGCGCGGTAGAGTCCAGCCTTGCAGGACCTAAACGCCCACAAGACCGTGTTGAACTGAGCCAAGTTCCGAAAGCATTCCAAGGCGCAGTGGATTTAGAGCTGAATAAGCAAGATAAACATGCGCATCCTCGCGTGAATTTTCAAGGACAGGAATTTGACCTTACCGATGGCGCGGTCGTGATCGCCGCTATCACATCCTGTACTAACACCTCTAACCCTAGCGTATTAATGGCGGCAGGGTTACTGGCGAAAAAAGCGATAGAAAAAGGACTTTCTCGTCAGCCATGGGTTAAGTCTTCTCTCGCACCTGGTTCGAAGGTCGTGACTGATTACCTCGCGTTAGCAGGATTAACCCCTTATCTGGACAAACTGGGCTTTAACCTTGTGGGGTATGGTTGTACTACCTGTATTGGTAACTCTGGTCCGTTACCTGCACCGATTGAAGAGGCAATTAAACAACATGATCTGACGGTTGGGGCGGTGCTTTCAGGTAACCGTAACTTCGAAGGGCGTATTCATCCGTTGGTAAAAACCAACTGGCTGGCATCACCACCACTCGTCGTTGCCTATGCACTGGCGGGCAATATGCACGTTAATTTAAAAACCGACCCATTAGGGGTGGATCAACAGGGTCAGCCTGTCTACTTGAAAGATATCTGGCCATCCAGTGCGGAAATTGCCAGTGCGGTGGAGAAAGTCAAAACTGACATGTTCCATAAAGAATATAACGCGGTCTTTGAAGGGGACGAAGCTTGGCGTGCGCTGGATGTTGAAAGCTCCTCAACCTACCATTGGCAAGGGGATTCAACCTATATTCGCCATCCACCATTCTTTGAAAACATGCCTGCGCAACCTAAGCCTGTCGCCGATATTCACGAGGCAAACATTCTCGCTATTCTCGGGGATTCGGTGACCACTGACCATATTTCTCCGGCGGGGAATATTAAGAAAGAAAGTCCAGCAGGGCGTTATCTCCAAGAACACGGTGTGGCGATTGCAGATTTTAACTCTTATGGTTCTCGCCGTGGTAACCATGAAGTCATGATGCGCGGTACGTTTGCCAATATTCGTATTCGTAATGAAATGGTACCGGGGGTGGAAGGCGGCTATACCTTACATATTCCAACAGGCAAACAGATGGCTATCTTTGATGCGGCGATGTTGTATCAGCAACAAAAACGTCCGTTAGCCATTATTGCGGGTAAAGAATATGGTTCAGGCTCTAGCCGTGACTGGGCGGCAAAAGGCACCAATTTACTGGGTGTTCGTGTGGTGATCGCCGAATCCTATGAACGTATTCACCGCTCTAACTTAATTGGGATGGGGGTTATTCCATTAGAATTTACAGGTGGAGAAACCCGTAAAACCCTGGATTTAAAAGGCGATGAGCGTATTGATGTTACTGGTTTACAGTCTCTGACTCCAAGCCAAAGTATCACCGTAAAAATTACGTATGGTGATGGCAAAGTGAAAGAGGTGAATACTCGTTGCCGCATCGATACTGCGACGGAAATGGAATATTATCGACACGGCGGGATCTTGCATTATGTGATCCGCCAAATGCTCAATTAATCTCCGTTTATGGCGCCTACAAGATTTCTTGTGGGCGTTTTTTCTTTATTAACGCTTAATATTGTTATTTCTCAAGTTTTTTAGCCAGTTTCTCAGTTATTGTGATAGTCAGTATTCAGAAAAAGCTCAGTAGTTTGATGGAATGAAGTGACCGCATTTATCGAAAATAGCGTAAAGGAAATCAATATGGCAAATATCAATGAAACTGATTTTTTCAAGGGTGCATTATGGGCGGCAGACATTCTATTAAGCACTTCACATTGTGCGGGTGCGAATGACGAAGTTCGTGACATTTTAGAACATATTCCAAATCTCTATTCGGTTGTCATGAGAACCCCAGAAACCGAAGTCCATGATTTAAGATTATATGCAGATAAAGAGTTTCCATTAGGCTTGAATGCCGATTACACCGCAATTTCTATTGCACCACTCAAAGATTTCTTTGATATTTTGCCTGTCACCGATCACGAACTTGATTGTGAAGCCATGGATATCGAAACGTGGGGCGTCGTTGCTGACCTTGCAAATGGTAAAAAAGATCTTCTGATTGCAGGGCTACTGACCCCAGAAACAGCACAAATGTATGCAGACCGGCTATCCGAGCAGCTAGAATTCCAACAGAAAAAGGCGAGTTAATCTTCATATCGTTGAATAAATGAGCGGAAATGAACAAAAACGCCGATACTGTATTTATATCCAGTATCGGCGTTTTATTATCTTAAAGAGAGACTACAGGATCTTATTTTCAGCTAATTGCAGTGCGAAATAAGTAAAGATTAAATCTGCACCAGCGCGTTTAATGGCCCCTAAGCTTTCTAACGTGACGCGAGTTTCATCAATGGCGCCTGCTTGCGCGGCAAATTTGATCATGGCGTATTCACCACTGACTTGATACGCACCAATAGGCAATTGGGTACACTCACGCAGGTCACGGATAATATCTAAGTAAGCACCCGCGGGTTTTACCATCAGCGCATCTGCGCCTTCTTGCATATCAATCAGCGACTCGTGCAGCGCTTCACGGCGGTTCATTGGGTTCATTTGATAAGTCTTACGGTCACCTTTTAAACATGAACCTGCTGCATCACGGAATGGGCCGTATAGAGCTGATGCGAATTTCGTGGAGTAAGACATAATCGCTGTATCGGTAAATCCTGCTTCATCAAGTGCATGGCGGATTGCGGCAACTTGCCCATCCATTGCAGCAGAAGGAGCGATAAAGTCAGCACCGGCACGCGCAGCAGCAACGGCCTGCAGACCTAAATTATGGATAGTTTGGTCGTTATCAACCACGTCACCGTGCATCACACCACAGTGACCGTGAGATGTGTATTCGCAGAAACAGGTATCTGACATCACAATCATTTCTGGGACGGTCTCTTTACAGATACGAGACATACGCGCTACCAGACCATTGTCTTGCCATGCATCGCTACCATTTTCATCTAAGTGATGAGACACACCGAAGGTCATGACCGACTTAATGCCCGCTTTTGCAATACGCTCAATTTCATAGGCTAAGCGTTTTTCTGGAATACGCACAACGCCTGGCATACTCGCAATCGGTGCGTAATCATCTAAGCCTTCTTCGACGAAAATAGGCAAACACAAGTCATTGATGGAGAGGTGGGTTTCTTGGAATAGGTCGCGGAATTGTTCACTTTTACGCAGTCTTCTCATGCGCTGGATGGAATGCAGGTTATTCACACTATCTCCTTGGTAGACGAAAAATAGACATTTCCCATTCGGATTATTATGTGGGAATGTTCAACTCTTATTTTTCGATGTATTTAATAATGAATGGGATTAAGTTGCGAACAGTATAAACCTTATAAAAAGAATGTGAATATATCACTCGTCAATTGTTATAGATTCGATTGTTATGATGAAAATGGGAATTAAGGCAAGAATAATAGGAAGAACAAGGGATGCTCTTCCTGATTGAGAAGGATAATTATTGGTGCTTAAATAACATATGACCCATTTTTTGTGCTTTCACATCTAAATAATGTTCATTGCTAGGATTTCGTCCAACAATTAATGGCACACGTTCAACGACGTTGATACCCGCTTCACGCATAATATCAATTTTTTTCGGGTTATTAGTCAGTAAGCGAACTTCATTAATGCCTAATAATTTATACATATCAGAACACAGGGTAAAATCACGTTCGTCGGCTTTAAATCCTAATTTTAGGTTAGCTTCAACGGTATCTAATCCTTGGTCTTGTAATGCATAAGCACGGATTTTGTTCAGTAACCCAATATTACGACCTTCTTGGCGGTGATACAGCAGTACCCCTCGGCCTTCTTCACTAATTTGCTTGAGTGCAGCTTCTAATTGAAAACCACAGTCACAACGTAAACTAAATAATGCATCGCCAGTTAAGCATTCGGAATGAATTCGACTGAGTACTGGCGTTGCGCCTGTAATATCACCAAAAATCAGCGCAACGTGGTCACGACCTGTTGCGATTTCTTCAAACCCTACCATTAGGAATTCACCGAAAGGTGTAGGTAGTTTGGCTTCGGCAATACGTTTTAGCTGCATATTTTCTTTCATTAGTTAAAGTAACTCTTGCTGAATTAAACACGTAAATCGATATAGTACTAAAGTTATATGGTCACTAAAGTTAAATATATCGATGCTATATGACGTTTGCATATAGAGTCCGGCATTCTTTGCACACAGCCGACGCTATACTACTATAACAGAGATATTTGCAGGCTATGTAAAATTTGTTAATTAGGAAATAATTAAAACGTAAGGAATATTCTAGATGAGAAAGAGTGCCTACCTTATCGCAATAAGTGTCATTTTTTTGCTGTTACCGCCGATAGTTATGATAGCCACAGGCTGGCAGTGGACTCCTGAGCATCAGCCGTCGATGAAATGGTTACTTTGGTTGACGGATAGCGCGGGATTGCCTTATAGCTATGTGACGTTTGTATTTTTAACTCTCTTAACGTTAATCGTCTTTCGTCATAAGCGGAATCAATGGCTAAAGCTGCTGGTGGTTATAGCGTTATGTATTCTCGGTGCGCAAGGGGTGAAGTCCTTAATGAAAAGCACCTTCCAAGAACCGCGTCCCTATGTGGTGTGGCTGGAAAAAACGTATCAAATTCCCCATCAGGAATTTTATGATTTAAAACGCGGGGAGCGAGCGGATTTAATTAAGAATACCGTGAAGTCAGACTCGCTTATTCCTAAATGGCAGCGTAAACATTGGCAGGCAGAAACGGGCTACTCATTTCCTTCAGGTCATATGTTTTTTGCGGCGGGATGGGCATTGCTATTAATTGCGCTGTTTTGGCAACAACGTCAATATGCATTGGGAATCATCATATTATGCTGGGCGCAGGGCATCGGATTAAGCCGTATGCTACTAGGAATGCATTGGCCCCTTGATATTATTGCCTCCACGTTGATGAGTGCGCTTTTCGCGTTGTTAGGTTACTGGATATATCAATCTCGATTCTTAGAGAAATGAATTTAACGCTAATCGGATTATCATGATGAAAAAGGGCGGTTTTTAGAGCGAATACTCTTGGCAGGCGAATAATTTACTTTGTCTGAATGCGCTGAAAATGCTACCTTATCAGAGATATGTTTTGGAACGATAAGAACTGATAACGGGAAAAAATGTGAAATATTTTCTGATTTTATTACTAGCGGTCGCCGTTTTTATTGTGTCGATTACGCTAGGTTCAAGCAATGATCAGGTTATTACATTTAACTACCTGATTGCAAAAGGGGATTTTTCTTTATCTTCCTTACTTGCAACCTTGTTTGGTGTCGGTTTTGTGCTGGGGTGGCTGGTGTGTGCGATGTTCTATTTGCGTACCATTGTTAGCCTTAAGAATGCACGTCGTAAAATTAGACGTTTAGAATCACAATTGGGTGCTGGAGAGAAAACTATTTCTGACTCAACCGAATTAGTGACAGCTCAGAACAAGGAATAATCCTCAATGTTCGAGTTGCTTTTTCTGTTGCTACCTGTTGCCGCTGCATATGGTTGGTACATGGGGCGCAGAAGTGCTCAGCAAGATAAGCAGCAGCATGCAAATCGCTTGTCCCGTGACTACGTGACAGGCGTGAACTTCCTATTATCTAATCAACAGGATAAAGCCGTTGATTTATTCCTCGAAATGCTCAAAACGGAAGATAGCTCCGCCTTTGAGGCTCACCTAACTCTCGGTAACTTATTCCGTTCTCGTGGCGAAGTTGAACGCGCGATTCGAATTCACCAATCGCTGGTGGAAAGTGCAGCACTGTCTTTTGAACAACGTTTATTGGCCACTCAACAGCTTGGTCGTGATTATATGACCGCTGGTGTGTATGACCGCGCTGAAAACATGTTCCAGCAATTAACCGATGAAGTGGACTTTAAACAGAGTGCGCTGCAATCTTTGTTATCGATTTATCAGTTAACCAGTGATTGGGGCAAAGCCATTGAAACGGCAACCAAGCTGGTGAAATTAGGCGCTGAAGAGCTACGGGAACAAATCGCCCACTTCTACTGTGAGTTAGCGACTCAAGAATTGGCGAGTGATGATATCGACGAGGCCTTAAGCCTATTAAATAAAGGCGAGCAAGCGGATAAAAACTGCGCACGCGTTTCGATTATGAAAGGGCGTATTTTTATCGAGCAAGGCAATTATGATAAAGCGATTTCTGCCTTAGTGCAGGTTTATCATCAAGATAGAGAACTGGTTTCTGAAACACTGCCAATGCTGTACGAATGCTATCGACACACTGGGCTGGCGGAAGGCTGGGAAAGCTATTTACGTCAATGTGTTGATGGAAATACAGGTGCCATTGCCGAGCTTTATCTCGCCGATATTATCGTTGAAAAACAGAATCATGAAGCGGCTGCTAGCTATATCAATGACCAAATTCAGCGCCATCCAACCATGCGCTTATTCTACCGTTTGATGGATTACCATCTGGCGGAAGCGGAAGAAGGTCGAGCCAAAGAGAGCTTGATTTTGTTGCGTAAAATGGTGGGTGAGCAAATTCGTACTAAGCCGGATTACCGTTGCCACAAATGTGGTTTTACCTCCCGTTCGCTCTATTGGCACTGTCCATCTTGTCGCTCTTGGGACACCATCAAGCCAATTCGCGGGCTGGATGGTCAGTGACAGCGTCACTTATAATTTCTGACAATACTCAATAAAGGCTATGAAATGATCTCCTCAACTGAGAACCTCGTTCGCGTAAACACTGACTCGCCTATCATTGTGGCTCTAGACTATGAAACTGCGGATGCCGCACTTGCATTTGTGGATAGGATTGACCCGCGCGACTGTCGCTTGAAAGTGGGCAAAGAGATGTTCACATTTAATGGTCCTCAATTTGTTAAGTCACTCCATGACCGTGGTTTTGATGTTTTTTTGGATCTTAAATTCCATGATATTCCGAATACGGTTGCTCGTGCGGTTTCCGCAGCGGCAGAAATGGGCGTTTGGATGGTGAATGTTCACGCTAGCGGCGGCGCACGAATGATGGAAGCGGCACGCCAAGCTCTTGAAAGCTACGGTAAAGACGCTCCTTTATTAACAGCTGTCACCGTATTAACCAGTATGGATGCCTCAGATTTAGCGGGTGTTGGTATTAACTTAACGCCAGCAGAGCATGCTGAGCGTTTAGCGCTGTTAACTAAGCAGTGTGGTCTTGATGGTGTTGTGTGCTCAGCACACGAAGCAAAAGCGCTAAAAGCAGTATGCGGGCAAGAATTCAAGTTAGTCACGCCAGGTATTCGTCCTGTAGGCAGCGAAGTAGGTGACCAGCGTCGTATTATGACCCCACAACAAGCGATTGAAGCAGGTGTCGATTATATGGTAATTGGGCGCCCGATCACCCGTAGTGAAGACCCAGCGCTGACCCTACAACAAATTAACCAATCCATTAAGGATATCGCATGAGTGACGCTAACAGCCGTCTCGTCTATAGCACAGATATAGGACGCATTGAGGAAGAAAAACCGAAAGCCGAGCGTCCAAAAGGCGATGGTATCGTGCGTATTCGCCGTGAAACATCCGGTCGTAAAGGCAAGGGGGTTTGCGTTGTGACGGGCTTAGATCTGGATGATGCGGAATTGATAAAGCTGGCCGCTGAGTTAAAGAAAAAATGCGGTTGCGGCGGTGCAGTAAAAGACGGTGATATCGAAATCCAAGGTGATAAGCGTGACTTGCTGAAACAATTACTGGAAGTCAAAGGCTACCAAGTTAAATTAGCAGGTGGTTAATTAGCAGTATTTAAGAAATAACCATCCTAATAAAAATGGGGGAAATATTCCCCCATTTGTCATTAAAGTGTGTGTTAAATTTACTTCTTCACTTGATGTCCAATAATCCCGCCGATAGCCGCGCCGCCTACTGTGCCCAGTGCGCTTCCATCCGTTAATATTGCGCCTCCAACAGCACCGACAGTCGCTCCAATCGCTGTGTTTTTATTCTGTTTTGACATATTTGAACAAGCACTGAGACCCAGCGCCACCGTTGCGATAATGACAAAAGAGAGGATGCGTTTCATGATGTTTACTCCAACTTATTTTTTATAATGATAATTACGTATCAGCATATAGCCGAATTAAAATATCATGAAAAAAGAATAGGCGGATCGGAATAATCAGAAATAAATGTCAAGAAATGTTAGATGTTTAACATTAAATGCTAACTCATTCATATTGAATGTATTTTGACCATATAAAAAAAAACCATTACTCATAAGTAATGGCTTTTTTGATACGAAATGGAGAATGACTACGCGGCTGGGCGAGCCACGATATTACGGGTTTCCATACGCACTTCGGCGATATTGACATCAATAATATCGTTTAATTGATAGGCTTTTTCGCCTTTGATTAGCACACTGCCAGTCTCTTGGCTGCATTGAATTTCATCACGAACACTGTGAAGGAATGGGGCAGGAATAAAGGCAACGGCGCCATTATCCACTAAACGCACACGCACACCACCGCGAGTAATATCGATAATTTCCGCAGGGAATTTAGTATCAGTGCCTTCAAACGGTTTCAGATAGCGGGAATATAGCCAATCACCCACATCACGCTCAGCCATACGGTTAGCACGGCGGCGTTCTGCCAGCTTAAGAGACAGCTCTTCAGTTGGTTTTTCTGGTGTTGGTGCGCCCGCAATAATCGATTTCAGCAAGCGGTGGTTGACGATATCGGTGTATTTACGAATTGGCGATGTCCATGTGGCATACGCGTCAAAGCCTAGACCAAAGTGAGGACCCGGATCCGCTTTCACCTCCGCAAAGGTTTGGAAGCGACGAATACGGCTGTCTAAGAATTGAGTCGGCTGTGAATCCAAGAGGCGGCGTAATTGACGGAAGCCTTCAAGGGTTAATAGCTCTTCGCCTTTTGCTTCGATGCCATTATCTTTCAAGGTCTGAACCACTTGCTCGATTTGCAGAGGCTCAAAGCCCATATGGACGTTAAACACACCGAAACCTAATTTGTTTTTCAGCACGTTAGCCGCACATAAGTTAGCGGTGATCATCGCTTCTTCAACAATGCGATTTGCGGTACGACGGCTTTCTGAGACGATATCCACCACGTTGCCATTTTCGTCTAAAACAAAACGGTAATCCGGTCTATCTTTGAAGACTAAGGCGTTATCATGGCGCCACTGTAAGCGCTTATCAGCCATCTCTTTTAATAGCAGGATTTGCTGAGTATCAGCGTCAGATTGTGGTTTCCAAGAACCCGTTTCTTCTAACCAATCAGAAACTTCGTCATAAACTAACTTAGTTTTAGATTCAACCCACGCACTGAAGAACTCAATATTGCTATCAATGGCACCGTCTTGCAGGATCTGCGTAACGCAAACTAGAGCAGGGCGACGAGCATTCGGGCGCAGTGAACATAAATCATCAGACAGCTGGCGAGGCAACATTGGAATGTTGAAGCCTGGCAGGTAGTTAGTGAATGAACGGGCTAATGCCAGTTTATCCAGCTCACTGCCTTCTTTGATATAACTGGTTGGGTCGGCAATCGCGATATACAGTTTCAGGTTGCCTTCAGCTGTTTTCTCGATATACAGCGCATCATCCATATCTTCAGTGCTTGCACTGTCGATGGTGACAAAGTGAAGGTCAGTTAAATCAAGACGTTCTAAGCCTTCATCATCACGCTCACTTTCCACCATTGCAGGTTCAGCGCGATCTAATTGGTGACGGCGTAACGTAACCCACCACGGTGCGAAATGGTCATCACCGAAGGTAATATATTCTGTAATTTCTGCGTAGAAACCTTTGTCGCCTTTTAATGGATGGCGACGCATTTCTGCGACAACCCAGTCACCTTGCTTAAATTCATGAGTGATACCATTGATTGGGCGACAGGAGATAGCATCTTTTAGCAGTGGGTGATCAGGAATAACGAACAGGCGATTGTCGTTATCTTTCTTCTGAATTTTACCAACAAAACGGTTAAGGAATGGCTCGATAAGCTCTTCAGGCTCGGCAAATTCACGGTCTTTATCCGTATGAACAGCGGCAGAAATTCTATCCCCGTGCATCACTTTTTTCATTTGCGGCGGTGGAATGAAATAGCTTTTTTGTCCATCGACTTCTAAAAAGCCAAAACCTTTTTCAGTGCTTTTTACCAGACCTTCGACGCGAGGTGTTTTGGCATGCAACGTTTGTTTGAGTTGCGCTAATAATGGGTTGTCTTGAAACATACTTACCGTTTATTTTATGTTGAGTTTGGCTCTATTGTTGCGTAAGACAAAGTCTTAGAGCAAGAAAAAAATGCGAATGACTTTATAACTGTGTGGAAATTCGCATCTTGGGCTAAGTTGATTAATTTTCAGGGTAAATTTTATCTTTAAACTCGCAAAGATCTTCAATGATGCAAGATCCGCAGCGCGGTTTGCGGGCGATACAGGTATAACGACCATGGAGAATAAACCAGTGGTGGCAGTCGACTTTAAATTCAGCAGGAACCACTTTTAATAGTTTTTCCTCGACTTCCACAACATCTTTGCCGGGAGCAAACTTGGTGCGATTACACACGCGGAAGATATGGGTATCAACGGCAATGGTCGGCCAGCCAAAGGCGGTATTGAGCACAACGTTTGCCGTTTTACGCCCAACACCCGGCAAGGCTTCTAATGCCTCGCGGTTTTCAGGGACTTGGCTATGATGCTTTTCAATCAGGATCTGGCAGGTTTTATAGACGCTTTCGGCTTTGGTATTAAATAATCCAATGGTTTTAATATACTCTTTGATGCCATCAACGCCGAGAGCGACCATTTGCTCTGGCGTATTGGCGACTGGATAAAGTTTTGCCGTCGCTTTGTTGACGCTGACATCGGTGGCTTGCGCAGACAGCAGCACCGAAATCAGTAATTCAAAAGGGGAGCTAAATTCTAGCTCCGTTGTCGGATGAGGATTGTTATCGCGCAGGCGAGTGAGAATTTCGATTCGTTTAGTTTTATTCATTGCTCACAAAGCTTCAAATTTAAGAAATATGAGTGCCACAACCTTGTTCTTTTTGGTATTCACGAGCAGGTTGTTGACCTGATTTTAGCGCCGCGCGCTTTTTCATTTTTTCATCAATAAGGTATTTACCGGCTAGCATCAAGGCTAAGCCAATAAACGCGCCCGGTGGCAGCATAGCGAGTAAAAAGGGTGAGTCAAGGTGTAAGACTTCCACACGTAACGATTTTGCCCATGAACCTAGCAGTAGGTCAGCGCCATCGAACAAGGTGCCGTTACCAAGAATTTCACGCATAGCACCTAGTACAAACAGTGCGGCTGTTGCTCCTAATCCCATCGCCAAGCCATCGATGGCAGATAAAGGAACTGTGTTGCGAGATGCATAAGCTTCAGCGCGTCCAATGACGATACAGTTTGTGACAATCAGCGGAATAAAGATCCCCAGAGACTCATACAAACCAAACGCATAGGCGTTGATCAGCATTTGTACGGCGCTCACCACGGAGGCGATAATCATCACATAAATAGGAATACGGATTTCAGCAGGAACCCAGCGACGAAATGCGGATACTGCTACGTTAGTGCAGACGAGAACGAGGGTCGTTGCTAGCCCCAAGCCTAATGCGTTAGTCGCTGTTGATGATACCGCTAATAATGGGCATAACCCCAGTAGTTGTACCAATGCAGAGTTATTCTTCCATAACCCTTGTGCAAATAATTCTTTAGTTTCGCTACTCATTATTCATCCCCACAAATTGGGTAATTCGCTAATTCTTCAGGTACCGTTTGGATAAATGCCGCGGTACGTTTTGTGGCATTGACAACCGCACGAGGCGTGATTGTGGCGCCTGTAAATTGATCAAAATCACCACCATCTTTTTTCACTGCCCAATGAGGGTCTTGCGCAGACTCTAACTTTTTGCCCGTAAAATGGGTGATCCAATCAGAAATGCGGGTTTCAATTTTATCCCCAAGCCCTGGTGTTTCATGGTGTTCTGTGACGCGTACACCCAAAACATTGCCTTTAAAATCTGCACCAACTAACAGATGAATTGCGCCGGAATATCCATCGGGAGCCGTGCTTTCTAAAGCCGCAGCAACAGGCTGACCATCCTTACGGGCAATATACAGATGTCGAGGAAGTTTATTTCCCAGTATAGTTTCATTGGTGACCAGATAGCACTCTTTGGCGAGCTCATTGTCATATAAGGATTCAGGCACCACTTGGTCGAGTAATTTCTTCTGCACGATAGCGGCTTGTTCTGCAATGATATCTTTCGTTAGCGTATATACAGCGGCGCTCAGTGCAGTTGTACCTGCCGCGAACAGAGCCAAGATTGTGCCATGACGGCGCATTGTATTTAACATGCTGGCTCCTTACTTATGTCCATACGCACGAGGCTGCGTATAGTGGTCGATTAATGGTACGGTGATATTGGCAAGCAAGACAGCAAAGGCCACGGCATCAGGATAGCCGCCATAAACGCGGATCACCCACACTAAGAAGCCGATTAACACACCAAAAATAATTCGTCCTTTTGGCGTTGTCGATGCGGTGACTGGGTCGGTTGCAATAAAGAATGCCCCCAACATTGTCGCACCGGACAGCAATTGGATTAATGGCGGAGAATAGCGGCTATCGTCAATTAACCAGCTAATCACAGCGAGTAGGGCTAAGGTACCAATAAATGCCACGGGAATGTGCCAGCTAATAATGCGGCGGCTTAACATAATTAATCCGCCTGCCAGATAGGCAAGGTTCACCCACTGCCAACCGATACCGGCTAAAGAGCCTTGCAGGATTGGTTGCTGTAGTACATCGGAAATGGAATGGGTGAGTAAGCCCGTTTTAAAGCTATCTAACGGAGTCGCTTGGCTCATACCATCAATACCGGTACGTAATTGATCCAGTGTTATTCCCGTCGAGGTATGCCCGCTAAAGATCACCATCAAGCTATCAAAACCAGAAATATGTAGCTGTTGCAATTCTTGAGGAGGCAACCAGTTCGTCATTTGCACTGGGAATGAAATCAGCAACACCACATAACCGACCATAGCAGGGTTAAATGGATTCTGTCCCAAGCCACCGTAGCATTGCTTAGCAATAATAATGGCAAATACAGTGCCTAACACAATCAGCCACCAAGGTGATAGTGGCGGTAAGCTCACACCCAGTAATAACGCGGTAACAATCGCGGAATTATCTTTCAAAACAGGCAGCACAGGTTGCTGGCGTAAGCGGATGGAGATGGCTTCTGTTACTGCGGCAGTGACCATCGCAATGGCGATTTGGTATAAGGTTCCAACACCAAAAAAATAGGTTTGCACTGCAATGCCGGGGATAGCGGCAAGCAGAACCCAAAACATGACTTGACTGGTACTTTGGTTATCATGAGTAAATGGGGCGCTAGCAATTTTTAAACGGCGTGCTTTGCTATCAAGCGGTCTAAATTTCATCTGTTTATCACTTACTCTGTGGTGGTTTGTTCGTTTGATTGTTGTTCTGTAGGTCGCTGTTCAGCGGCTTTTTTTGCCTTAACTCGGGCAATCGCAGCGGCGACGGCAGCTTTGCGCGGGTCGACTTCCTCAGTGGCTTCAGCAGGCGCTTCAACAACAGGCTCTGAAGTTTGTTGCGCAGCCGCTTTTTTCGCTTTCGCTCGAGCAATTGCAGCAGCGACGGCAGCTTTGCGTGGGTCATCACCCTCAGCGCCATCTGCAATAACTAAGTTATCAGATTGAGTTTGGTCCGCGACTTTTTGTGCTTGCTTCGCACGAGCTTGGGCTTTACGCGCTTCTCTTGCTGCAATAACGGCACTATTATCCGGCAATTCGCCCGAAATAATTTTTATTGGTTCAGAGGTTGAGGCTTTCTTCGCTTTAACACGAGCCAGCGCCGCATTAACCGCGTCTTTATCCGCGGTATCCACTTGAACAGCTGCTTTTTTATGGCGCTCTTCACGGGCCAGTTTTTCACGTTCCATTCGCTGTTGTTTGGCTTCAAAGCGCAGTTTTGCTTCCGCGGAACGACGTTCCTCTTGGTCTATCTCGCGAATTTCAGCTTTTTCTTGGCGATAATATTGCACCAACGGAATATTACTTGGGCAAACATAAGCGCAAGCGCCACACTCAATGCAGTCAAACAGATTATGCTTTTGCGCTTTTTCGTGTTCGTTGCCTTTACTGAACCAATATAATTGCTGGGGCAGTAATCCCGCAGGGCAGGCATCAACACATAAACCGCAACGAATGCAGGCTTCTTCGACTGGCTTTTCACCCATTTCTTCTTGGGTAGGAACCAATAAACAGTTACAGATTTTCACCACTGGCACATTCAGATCCGGCAGCGTAAAGCCCATTAATGGGCCGCCCATAATCACCATTTGCTCACTTTCAGGTTCAAAACCAGATTGTTGAAGCAGGTGCTTAACTGGGGTGCCTAAACGCGCCCAGAAGTTACCAGGCTGTTTAATCGCTTCGCCCGTCACTGTTACGACACGTTCAATCAGTGGTTGTCCATCAATCACTGCGCGTTTAATGGCAACAGCGGTACCGACGTTTTGCATTAGCACGCCGATTTGAGATGAACGAGCGCCAGAAGGGACTTCCTTTCCGGTTAAGATTTTTGTGAGCTGTTTCGCGCCACCTGATGGATATTTAGTTGGGATCACGCGTACAAAAATCTGTGTATCTATAGGCGTCAGTGCACGTTTTAATGCCTTGATAGCTTCAGGTTTATTATCCTCAATACCAATCAGCACTTGGTCTGGATTGAGCAAATGTTGTAAAACGCGGCAACCTTCGATGACCTCTTGGGCGTGTTCCTGCATTAATCGGTCATCTGCGGTGATGTACGGCTCGCACTCAGCAGCATTGATAATCAATGTTTTAATGGCATCTTTCCCGCCCGCTAGCTTGGATGCTGTCGGGAAGCCTGCACCACCAAGACCGGCGATACCCGCTTGTTCAATCTTATTGAGTAAATCGGCACGTGAAAGTTGTTGGAAATTAGGCTCGGGTTGCAAAGGTGCCCAAGTATCTAAACCATCCGATTTAATTTTGACACACAGCTCTTTTAACCCTGAAGGGTGCGCAGTCACCATGGGTTCAATGGCAACAATGGTTCCTGATGTTGAGGCGTGAACCGGTACGGTACGACCGGAACCTTTGGTGAGCGGCTGCCCTTTAAGGACGGTGTCACCAACCTTAACAATCAGTTCACCCTCAGGTCCTAAATGCTGTTGTAGCGGAATAATCAATTCGTCAGGGACGGAAGCCACTCGCATAGGCGTTTGGCTGGATTGCAGTTTCATCTCTGGCGGGTGAATGCCACCATCGAAGTCCCAAACATTATCTTTTTTCAACCACTTAAATAAATTAAGCATGGGAACCCTCTTTAACTGAAGAAAGAGGTACATCCGTAATGTTTTTAACAGGAATGGTGTTTAAATCCCATTTCCAGTTAGCGGTTGTGGTTTTAACCGGTACCATTTCAATACAATCCGTAGGGCAAGGGGCTACACACAGGTCACAGCCTGTACACAAATCTTCAATCACGGTATGCATAGCGCGAGTGGCGCCCACAATGGCATCCACAGGGCAAGCTTGAATACATTTGGTGCAACCAATACAGTTTTCTTCATCGATGACCGCCACTTTACGAACGGGATTTTGTGCCTCTTCATCGCCATCAATCGGCTGAGGATCTACGTTCATCAATTCGGCTATTTTGAGCATCACTTGCTCGCCGCCAGGGGCACATTTGTTAATCATCTCACCGTTATTGGCAACGGCTTCTGCGTAGGGACGGCACCCCGGATAACTGCATTGACCACACTGACTTTGCGGTAAAATCGCATCCAGTTTTTCAACAATCGGGTCTTCTTCAACTTTAAAACGTAATGAGGCATAGCCTAAGATCAGACCAAAGATCAGCCCGAAAACGGCTAATATGCCAATCGCAATCCACAAAGACATCATTAGAATTTCACCAAACCACTAAAGCCCATAAATGCGAGGGACATTAACCCTGCTGTGATCAGGCCAATTGACGAACCTTTAAAAGGCGCTGGGACATTTGCGACAGCCAAACGCTCGCGAATAGCCGCGAAAAGTACCATCACAAAAGAGAATCCGACGGCGGCGCTAAAGCCATAGACCGCAGATTGCAAGAAATTATGGGATTGGTTGATATTTAATAAGGCCACCCCAAGAACCGCGCAGTTAGTGGTGATCAGCGGTAAAAAGATCCCCAATAAGCGGTATAACGTTGGGCTGGTTTTTCTCACAACCATTTCGGTAAATTGCACAACGACAGCAATCACAAGGATAAAGCTCAGTGTGCGCAGATAGACTAAATCCAGCGGGATTAAGATCAACGTATCGATTAGCCACGAAGAAATAGAGGCGAGAGTCATCACGAACGTTGTCGCAAACCCCATCCCAATGGCAGTTTCTAGTTTTTTTGATACACCCATAAATGGGCATAATCCCAAGAATTTAACGAGGACAAAGTTGTTGACTAACACTGTCCCAATAAAAAGTAGAAGATAGTCGGTCATGTCATAGCCTGAAGAGAGAAAAAAGCCCAAAAACTGACCGCAGTCAGTTTAACGGAGGCTATGATATCAAAGCTATTTTTGTGATGCTTATCGATCTTGTGTGAAAGTCATTTTCACGCGTTTAGAAACTTTCATATACGGGACGAAAAAAGCAGCCCCTAAGAGTGGCCATGCAAGGATTTGCAAGGCTGTCTGGTCATCAATCGGGGAAAAGGCGAAGGTTTTTAGCCCGATTAACATTAATGCTAATAACCAGATAGTAAAACGACGGGGGAATTGGCGAGAACGTTTAAACATCAATTGCGCTACATGCACGCTAAACAGTGACATAGCGAGGCTGATAGCGAATGATAAATACCACTGAGGAGTAATGAAACTACTCCAGCTTTCAACGGTAGTCACTATCTCATAAAACTTAATGCAGTACATCACAGTCATGCTGCAAGCAGCAAATAATGTCAGCAGTAAATAGCTAGCGGGGACTAATAGCCAGCCAGTAATGCGGTCTGCGTTATAAACAGAAGTCATAAATAAGGGATCCGTTATCACTAAATAGTACAGATAAATAATAATCCTATCATAGATTTATTTGCTAATTGATTCATTCTGATGGTACTTTTTTAAAATAGCAAAATATGCCACTAATGTGAGGTCAACATGTCCAAGCCAATTAAAGTTGGGATTGTCGGGTACGGTTATGCCAGCAAAACTTTCCATGCCCCATTTTTAGCCATGTTAGAGGAGTTTGAACTAACCACAATCTCCAGTAGCGATGCGAGCAAAGTTCATGCCGACCATCCTAATGTTAAGGTGGTGGGGACACCCGAAGAGCTGTTCGCGGATGCTGAAATTGAACTGGTGGTGATCCCAACCCCGAATGACACTCACTACCCATTAGCCTGTAAAGCGCTAGCGGCGGGTAAGCATGTGGTGGTTGATAAACCATTTACGCTCGACGTTAAAGAAGCCGAAGATTTACAACAACGCGCTGAAAAAGCAGGTAAATTGTTGTCGGTATATCATAATCGTCGCTGGGATTCTGGTTATCGTACCGTGAAAAAAATCCTGCAAGATGGCTGTTTAGGTGAGATTAAATATTATGAATCTCATTTTGACCGTTTTCGTCCCGTGGTTAGGCAACGCTGGCGTGAGGCCAATATTCCCGGAGCAGGGATTTGGTACGATTTAGGACCACACGTTATTGACCAAGTTCTACAATATTTTGGCAAGCCAAAAGCGATTACGGTGGATCTTGGTATTATTCGTCCAGGTGCGGAAGCGGTGGATTATTTCCATGCAATGCTGGATTACGCAGATAAAAAAGTGGTTCTACACTCAACGACGCTTGCCGCTGCACCAATGCCAATCTATACCATTCATGGGATGAAGGGCAGCTACGTGAAATATGGTCTGGATACTCAAGAAGATGCGTTAAAAAGCGGCGCGATTCCGCAAGGAGAGCATTGGGGGGAAGATCCGAATCATGGAGTTGTGACCCTGTCACAAGGTGATGAAATGGTGACGAAGCCGTGGAACAATGAAAAAGGCAACTATGGCGGCTATTATGAAGCTATTCATGACGCTATCCGTCTCGGTAAGCCAAATCCAGTAACGCCAAGTGAAGCCATCGAGATTATGAAACTGATTGAAGCCGGTATTCAATCAGCGAAAGAAAAACGTACCATCGAAAATATTTTCTAAGGTTCAACGTTGAAGATAAAGCCAGAGTGAAACCTGGCTTTAGACGATTTTCAGACCTAATTGGTTTGAAAATCGCTATTTTTGGTTGCAATAATCAACGAGGAAAATCAATTCATTGATTTTCGCCTGATAACACAAAGAGGGAAAAACCACGCTTTTATCCCTCTTTGTTAGCAACATATTGCCAGAGTGAAACCTGGCTTTTTATTTGTGGAAAATCGAATGAATTTATTAGCAAAACTTAAAATAGACTCTTTTCTGTTGATCATGATTGGCGTAGTTGTTATCGCCAGTATTTTTCCTTGTGAAGGGGAAGTCAAAACCGTTTTTCAGCACTTAACTACAGCGGCAATTGCGCTACTGTTCTTTATGCATGGAGCTAAGTTATCCAGAGAATCTATTGTTGCAGGGATGGGGCACTGGCGGCTTCATTTACTGGTATTTGCTAGCACTTTTATTCTCTTTCCCATTATTGGTATTGCGTTACGTTTCATGGTGCCTCATTGGATGTCACCGACGGTGTATATGGGATTCCTTTATTTATGCGCATTGCCGGCAACCGTGCAGTCAGCAATTGCATTTACCTCGGTAGCAGGGGGTAACGTTGCTGCCGCGATTTGTAGCGCTTCGGCATCCAGTATTTTAGGGGTTTTCCTTTCACCTGTTTTGGTGGGAGTACTAATGGATACCGACGGCAGCCAAGCCATGGATACGCTAAATGCAATTGGCTCAATTATGCTGCAATTAATGGTGCCGTTTATTGTCGGACATTTGTGCCGTCCGTTAATTGCTAACTGGATTAATCGCCATAAACGATTGGTGAATACCACCGACCGATCATCAATTCTTCTGGTGGTTTACGTGGCGTTCAGTGAAGCGGTAGTGGAGGGGATCTGGCAAACTATCGATGCTTATTCATTGTTTATCATTACATTAGTTTCTTGCGTTGTGTTAGTCGTGGTGATGGTGATTAACGTGCTGTCAGCGCGCCTTCTTGGATTTAGCAAAGAAGATGAAATTACCATCCTGTTCTGTGGCTCGAAAAAGAGTTTAGCGAACGGGGTGCCGATGGCGAACGTCTTATTCCCAGCGGCAACAGTGGGGATTATTTTGCTGCCATTAATGATTTTCCATCAAATTCAATTAATGGTGTGTGCGGTGATAGCCCAGAAATATGCCAAACGATTAGAAAAACAGTAATTAACACGATGAGGCAGCGATGGCTGCCTTTATTAATATGCTAATTTAGTTACAACATACCAATAGGTTTAATACTATAAAATAAATTAGCAGCAGAGATTATTTGAAACATTGAAAGGTTAAATAGGGCAGTAAGGGGATCTGCCCTAGGATTGGTTATAGGCGGTTATAACGGGGATTATCGGCTGGCTGCTTTACGCATTAACGCAGCTTTTTCGCTGTCAGAAAGGAATGCCATGGTTAAACCATTACGTTGAGCCTGTTCAATTTCAGCCTGTGTTAGGCCCGCTTGCGGTGCAGCCACATTATATTCGTAAGGTAGCTCGATACCTTGAACAGCAGGGTCATCGGTATTAATGGATGCTAATACACCGTGAGATAAAAACGTTTTCAATGGGTGCTGAGCCAGTGAAGGGACGGTGCTGGTTTGAATATTTGAAGTTAAACAGCTTTCAATACCAATGTTATTCTTGGCTAAAAACTCAATCAGTTCAGGGTCTTCAATGGCTTTTACACCATGACCAATACGCTGAGCGCCTAAATGCTTGATCGCATGCCAAATACTGGCTGCACCCGCGGCTTCTCCTGCATGAACAGTGATATTGAGCCCTGTATTACGCGCTTTGGTAAAATGTTCTTCAAATAGGGCGCCAGGGAATCCTAACTCATCACCCGCTAAATCGAGAGCGCACAGTTTATCTCTATGAGCAAGAAGACCGTCTAATTCTATGGCACAGGCTTGCTGTCCAAATGTACGGCTTAGAATGCCAATCAGGTTAACTTGAATATTATATTGGCGACAACCCGCAGCAATGCCATCAATAACTGCGCCCACAACACCTTCAACAGGAAGTTGGTGTTTCATGGCCATATAGTAAGGGGAGAAACGCAACTCTGCATAGTCGATGCCTGCGTTGAACGCATCTTCCACGTTTTCATATGCGACGCGCTTACAAGCATCTAAATCTGCGAGGACAGCAACACCCCAATCCAATTTAGTCAGAAAGCCCACTAAATCGGCTTCTTGTCCCATAATTTGAACGTGAGGGCGTAATGCTTCAATTTCATCGGCGGGAAGCTGAATATGATGTTGTTGTGCAAGGGAAAGGATGGTTTCTGGGCGAATATTGCCATCAAGGTGGCGGTGTAAATCCGTGAGTGGGAGTTGTTTGTTTATCACAATAAATGATCCTTATAGATATATTACCTCCATTTTGTCTGTAATTGAGTAAAAATCAATGAAAAAGAGGGTGATAAAAAGAAAAACGCCAGTCTGTGTGACTGGCGTTTACTTGATTTATCTTAAGGGAAAATTATCTTAAGAATCAATTACTGTGCAGCTGGCGCTTCTGCTGGTTGTTCTGCTTCAATTGCAGGTTCTGCAACTTCTGCACCATCAGCTGGTTGAGCTTCTTCTTCGTAACCCATTTCATCTTCTGCGCCCGGCATCATTTTCATCTTAGTTAAGAATTCAGCTAAGGTATATTTGTCATCGTTGAAGGTCAGGTCGTTACCAGAGAATTTAACAGTCATGGTTAAATCGTTTTCGCTGTCGATCATCCAAGGGTGTTTTTTCTCTTTCGCTTTTTCTGCACGTTGTTCATCAGTCATGAACATTTCTTCGAACGGGTTAGAGAACATATCCGCAGTCAGCATTTGTTGAACGCCTGCGAACTCTTCAGAAACTTGTTCTTGAACCGCTTTCTTGTCTTCTGCTGATACTGCTACGCCACCATCTAAGATCATCGCTTGAGTCATTGACTCAATGATCATTGGCTTGTTCAGTTTCATGCTGAAGTCGAAAGAAGTGATCAGTTGTTTGAACGCTTCATCCACTTTGTTTTGCATTGCTAACGCAGTGATTTCGTCTTGATTCCACTTGTTGAATGTGATGCTCAGGTCGATAGAACTTTGACCAGCGTCGTTTTTCCAGTAGAACGGGCTCACAGTGAATACAGGCTTGCTTTTCATCAGCTCAGGCAGAGTCGTGGTCATCATCTGCATTGCGATTTTTTCGCTAACTTCACCTGGGTTGCCTGTTGCTAAGCCATCAGCCAGTGCTTGGTTGTATTGCTCAACAAATTTGCCTAATGCTTTCGCATCTAATTTCTCGATAGCAACCGTCAGCTCACCAGAACCTAAGTTTTGCTCTAACGCTTTTACATCGCTGATTTTGTAAGAGATGTTACCTTTAACATCATCACCGTTGATAGAAGTATCACTTGAAACGTCTAAGTTTTTGAACGAGAACTTAGTTTCAGGGATACTAACATCAGTATCTGCGATCACGAAAGATTGAGTACCAGTATAGAAGCCGTGTTGAGATTTCGTTACGTTAGAAACCAGTTTCAGGCCTTTCATGGTGATAGAGCCTTCTTCCTTGGTGCTGCTAATGACTAAGCTATCAGTCACTAAAGATGCATCAACGGTGCTTAAGTCAGAACCCGTTGCGATATCAAATTTAGCGCCACTGAAAGAGAATTTACCGTCATCTTTAGTGTACTCAAGTGGGATCAACTCAATGTTAGAATCCACGTTTTTGCTGTAGCCGATAACTGCAGAACCATGCATGAATGGCTTGCCTTTAGTCGCTTCAAACAGCTCTTTAGTCACTTTGGTGTTCGCTAATTCAACATTCACTGCGCCCAATTTTGGCATCAGGTTGAATTTAGCGACTTGAGATAATGGCAGTGGACCGTGTGAGATATCCGCTTTAAAGACGATGTTTTCGTCAGCAGAAGTGGTTGAAGTAATGACGATGTCAGCTTGAGAAGAGAACACACCACGTTTGTAGTTCTCTAATTTAAAGACAACATCAGCACTTGGATCGTTAGCGGTGATAAACGCATTGGAATTCGTAATCACTTTATTCAGTTCAGCTTCGACTTTTGAACCTGTGTACCATGATGCGCCAGTCCATACTGCGCCCAGAGCAACGATAACACCTACCGCAACTAATGACTTTTTCATTATCAACATCCATCCTTTCAGTACGTACAAAACGTACTTATGTAAAAATAATATAAGTTTTATTACCCGTTTGGCTGTGTGTACCAACGGCTAAATACAGAATACGACCTAAAAATTAAATACTCGGGCTAATTGACCATTTCCTTTAATAGAAATGTTATCCTCATAAGCAGGTAAGAAAACAGATTCACCAGAATTTATGTTTATTTCTTGATTACCTGATCGCAATACTAACTTACCTTCAATACAAAACAAAATTGAAGCAACATGGTTAGTTATGGATAACCCAGAGCAGTCAATAGAATATATATTAAATGAAAAATCTTCTACTGGGATCTTATATTTCCAGACATTTCCAGATTTTTCGGGAATGTTGAACAAATCTTCAGCTTTAATTGATTTAAAATCAATATTATCAACCAGTTCTTTAACATCGATATGTTTACTGGTCAATCCAGCCCGTAAAACGTTATCTGAATTAGCCATCACTTCTAACCCGACACCTTCTAAATAGGCGTGAGGGGTTCTAGCGGCTAAGAACATGGCGTCACCTGGTTGTAATTCAACGATATTTAGCATTAAAGGTGTAAATAAACCATTATCGTCTGGATATAAGTTCACCATTTGTTTAATTGAATTCCAAGGCTCACCTTGTTTACTATTTAATGCGGCTTTTAATACCCCTATAGCAAGATCTTTTTGTTCGCCTGTCAAATTAAGAATCTGTGCAAATAATTTTTTAAGTCGTTCTTCACTTGGCGTTTGAACGAAAAGTTGAATTTCAGGGTGTGCGGCTGCAATAAAGCTAAATAATTCGACAATCTCATCTATAGGACGAAATGCATTCATTGCTTTAAAAGGCGTTAATGCATAAATCAGCTCTGGTTTATGATTATCATCTTTATAATTACGTATAGGAGAATCTAAAGGGATCCCTTGCGCATTTTCTTTAGCAAATCCTATTTCTGCATCATGTTTATTTGGATGAACCTGAACGGATAGAGGCTGAGCTGCACACAACACTTTAAATAAATAAGGTAATCGACCAAAGCGCTCGGCAATATGCTTGCTCAGTATTTTCTCTGGGTTTTCTTTAATGAAGTCATTTAACGAGATTTTCTGATGCGTTAAGGGGGATATGACCTTAGAACTGGCTTTGGGGTGAGCGCCCATCCAAAGTTCAGCCATAGGTAAATTATCCGGATTAGGATAACCATACAATTCATTGAGGGCAGTTTTACTTCCCCAATCATAGTGTTGGATTTGGTTTATCATTTTTAGCATATCAAAACTCTCTTTTTGCAAAAATCAACTAATTTCCTTTTTACTACAGCACAATAAGCTCGACCAAGTCTCATAAATGAAATTCAATTTGTGGCATTATACTGCTCGGTTATTTGCTTACCTGCAAGCAGATGATTCTAAAATTAATTATTCTGAATATGTACCTAAGGAGCTAGTAATGGCAGCCACTCGCATTGAAAAAGACTCAATGGGACCAATTGAAGTACCTGCTGACCACTTGTGGGGCGCGCAAACGCAGCGTTCTTTAGAACATTTCCGTATCTCTGTAGAGAAAATGCCTGTTGCTCTGATCCACGCATTAGCTGTCACTAAAAAAGCGGCTGCAAGCGTGAACATGGATTTAGGTTTACTGCCAAAAAATCGCGGTGATGCGATTATCGCTGCGGCAGACGAAGTCCTTGCTGGCAAGCATCCAACAGAATTCCCTCTCGCTATCTGGCAAACTGGTTCTGGTACTCAAAGTAACATGAACATGAATGAGGTTCTTGCTAACCGTGGTAGCGAAATCCTCGGCGGACAGCGCGGTAACGACCGTCTGATCCACCCAAATGACGATGTTAACAAGAGCCAAAGCTCTAACGACGTCTTCCCAACAGCAATGCACGTGGCGGCCGTTGTCGCGATGCGTGAACATTTGCTGCCAGAACTGAAAGTTCTGCATAAAACCCTCGATGCGAAAGCAAAAGAATTCAAAGACATTGTTAAGATCGGTCGTACGCATTTACAAGATGCAACGCCATTAACATTGGGTCAGGAAATTTCAGGTTGGGCGGCGATGTTAGCTCACAATGAAAAACACATTGAAAATGCAGTGCCGCATGTTTGCGAGCTTGCATTAGGTGGTACTGCGGTCGGTACAGGGTTAAACACTCACCCTGAATATGCGGTTCGTGTTGCGAAGAAAATTGCTGAATTAACGGGCCAACCGTTTGTGACCTCACCGAACAAATTTGAAGCATTAGCAACCTGTGATGCATTAGTCCACGCACACGGAGCATTAAAAGGCTTAGCAGCTTCTTTAATGAAGATTGCTAACGATGTTAGATGGTTAGCATCAGGTCCTCGTTGTGGTATCGGCGAAATCTCGATCCCTGAAAACGAACCAGGCAGCTCAATCATGCCAGGCAAAGTGAACCCAACTCAGTGTGAAGCATTAACCATGCTATGCGCTCAAGTGATGGGTAACGATGTTGCAGTTAACATTGGTGGGGCTTCAGGTAACTTTGAATTGAACGTATTCCGTCCAATGGTTATCGATAATTTCTTACAGTCTATCCGCTTATTAGCAGATGGTATGCGTAGCTTCAACGAACACTGTGCGGAAGGTATCGAACCAAACCGTGAGCGTATCGAGAAATTACTGCACGAATCTCTGATGCTGGTAACTGCGTTAAATACCCATATCGGTTATGACAAAGCAGCTGAAATTGCGAAAAAAGCGCATAAAGAAGGCTTGACGCTGAAAGAGTCTGCACTGAAATTGAACTACTTAACTGAAGCTCAATTTGATGAGTGGGTTCGTCCAGAAGATATGGTTGGTAGCATGAAATCGTAATTATCTTTATCTAAGATAACGTTTTTAGCCCCTGTACTAGAAATAGGCAGGGGCTTTTTTCATCGCTCTATATACAGATTTAGGCGCGGTATCAGTAATTCAACAGGTTTGGCTTTTGGGCGATTACGCAGTGCGATGCTGTCTTGATGATAATCCGCCAGCTCACCCAGTTTTATGTCACCCAACGTTTTATCGACAGCAAAAACCAATATCGGCGTCGCACATGGATATTGCGTCTGTTTCTGAGTTTCTTTGTCCCAAACTCGGGCTATAGGTTGAACTTTTACCGGACGCTGTGTTTTTAGAATGCAATCATGGGGAAGGGAGCGAATTAACTGGATCTCAGTTTCTAACTGCAACTGCCAATGTTCGCGCTGTAAATGAGCCGGTGTTCTTCCGCTTTCTAAACTGGCTTGTAAACGGTTGAGCATCTCTTCTTGAGTCACTTTGTTAATCACTTTCTTATTTGCCCACCCAAAACGAATAGTGTCGGGGTCGACAACAGAGGTGAGGGTTCGATAGGTATTCAGCGTAAGTAGCCCATGCAAGCTTTCTCTTATAAATTCAAACCGATGAGCTTCATCAATATTGGTCACTATTTGCTTTATATCTATTTTTAACTGGTTGATATCGGAGATTAACTGCTGAAATTGTTTATATTCTGCATAAGAGGGCGCTAAACAAATCGCTCCAGGTAAACGTATTGCCGTTTTATTGCTAACCAATTCTGATTTTTTATGAATAAACAAAAGCTTAAATAATTCTATTGTTTGGGCTATTGCATCGTTTCCCGTATGTTTATCCACAAAGATAGAATTGACTTCATTGTTTTCTTCCCCTTTAAGGGTTTCAGGTAAACTAAATACGGCCGCATTGACGTCTTTTTGCGCCTGAAGCAATTGGCATAGCAGATTAATATTCGACTCTAATAGATTGAATGAGCTAATTAACTGTTGTTTGGACATTTGAGGTATACAACCTTATATTTAGTTACAACATTCTTTATGTTTGTAAAACAAAACTAGCATTAACATCTCAGTTTATCAACAGGCTTAATCAGGAAGTTAAGGGATAGCGAGGTAGGGTATTATACTATCCCATCATGGTTTTTTCTTGCTGTTATTGCTTATAATCTATTTCTATATCAATGGCTTGATAGAATGCATTGGCCGTATCATTTATGGTCCAAACCCCCAAAACAATATGGTAGCCTTGGTAATCTTGGGGGAGCCTGCAATTGTGTTGCACTAAACTCGCTGGCGTCTCTATTTTTTCGTACTTGCAAAATGGCGTTAATTCAAATTGCGCTCGGGTTAATGGTTCACTTGGGTTCCAATCTTTCCGTGTAATAAAATATTCCCATTTCGTTGTTTTGTGGATCGCCGTTAATCGCCAGAAAAAATCAAAATCAGGCGTTTCTATTAACATACGAGTCCAACGAGAAGGATGCTGAACATCGATAGGCGAGAATGCGGGCACACCTGCACTGGCAATTTTACCGTCAGCCGGCCCTTTTTGAGGAAAACCTTTCAACCCTTCAACAGACTGAGGTTCATACTGGATAGCGCCACAGTTTTTATTGGTTTGTAATTTACACAGGTAAGCTCGGCTTGCGGGATACTCGATATAGCCATGAGGCAGGGCAAAGTAGCTATAGCAGAGTAATAAAGGAAATAATAATAATTTTTTCATTGAAGATCCTCATCATTGATTAATTTATATA